>JBOFFD010000535.1:0-5049 GCA_051648425.1 Planctomycetia bacterium | reverse complement strand
ACTACGTTTCGCGCCGCCGCATGATGCACATGCCCGAACCAACCATCTACCTGCCGCAGTCGGCCGTCGCCGACGTCGAGCAACTGCTCAACGTCATGCAACGACTCGACCGCGGCCGAATGCCGTGCAAGCTCGTCGGCTGCAAGCCCGGCGACGAGTTTTCACTCTCCCGCGAACACGTTTTGACCGCCGTCGCCGCCTATCACACCATTCCGACGCTGGGATGGATCGTCTGGGACCGCCGCCGCAAACTGAAGCCGGAATACCACGGCCTTTCGGAGTCGGAAATCCGCGACCTGCGCCTCGGCGGCGCCGAGGTTTCGCAGGAAATCCGTACACCCCTGGCTGCCTACGTCGGCGACACCAACTCCAACGCCTTCGACCGCTGTCCCACGCTCTACCAGACCAAAATCCTTCTCATGGAAGTGACCTTCCTGGCCCCAGGCCACCGTCGCGACATGATTCACAAGTTCGGCCACATTCATTTCGACGACGTCGTCGAACGCGCCGATTTGTTTGAAAACGAATTGATCGTCGCCGGCCACGTCAGTACACGATACCACGACGACCAAGTCCGGCGGATGGTTGAAAAACGGCTGCCGGCGCGGCTCCGCGACCGTTTTCTACTTTGGCTCTGAAACCACGACCCGACGACTTACGCAGGAGGAGTGAAAGCGATGACCGCTCCGATAAAAATGTTGCAACGAACGACGACGAACGTCTGGCCGATCGCACCCCGACTGATCGCCGGGCTGCCGCTGCTTGTTCTGGGGGCGAAGCATTTCGTCGACCCCGAACACTTCCGCTCGATCCTCGTCGCGGCGCAGGCGCCGATGATCCCCGAAAACATGATCGCCGCCCCCGTCGCCGAGGTCGCCGCCGGCGCGTTGCTGTTGCTTGGTCTGTTCACCCGCGTCGGCGGTCTCTTGGGCGTCGCCACCATGCTGCCCGCGATGTACAGTACCCTGGTCGTCATGAAACTGGACCCGGCCGCCCTGCCGCCCGGCCTGTCGCACGTTCCGTTCGTACCGCCGCTGCCGCTGCCGATCGCCGTGTTGGTCTGCTCACTGCTGGCGGTCTGGGCGGGTGGCGGAAGGCTCAGCGTCGACGCCCTGGCAGCATCGGCCGCCCCGCCGACTCCGGAACCGTCCAACCCCGCGGTCTGAATTCCGCCGCTCTAAGATCTCTCTTGCAACACTGGGGCGTCGTCCCGACGCCGTGCACCTTGAATCGACGAAGGACGACCGCCGCCCGTGGGAAAGACGCCGCGCAAACCGCGCCCGAACGACGACCCGAACCGCCGCCCCGCCGGCGACGCGCCCAGCCGCCCGAAGCGGCCCGCCGACCGCCCCGCGCCGCGCGGCGCCGTAAGCCAGAACCAACCGGCCGGCCCGCTCAAGCGCCCGGGTTCTCTTAGACCGCGCGTCGGCCATGTCTTCGAGGCGACCGTCGGCGCCCTCACGCTTGGCGGCGAAGCGGTCGTCAAATGCGGCGACTACGTCGTTTTCGCGTCGGGCGTCATCCCCGGCGAACGCGGCCGATTTGAAGTGGCGTCGGTCGGCCAGCGCTACGGTCGGGTCAAACTGCTTGAACTCTTGTCGACGGCGCCCGAACGAGTGAAGCCGCGCTGCGCCCACTTCAATGAATGCGGCGGCTGCACCTGGCAGCACATCGACTACCCCGCGCAGCTTGAAATCAAACAAACCCTGCTGCAACACGCGCTCGACCACGCGCTTGGACCCGACGGCGTCGAAGTGGAACCGATCTTAGGCATGGACGAACCGTGGGGCACACGGAACAAAGTCCACTTCTTAATCACGGAAGTTCGCGGCAAGCCGGCGCTTGCACACTTCGCGCCGCACAGCCGCGACGTGGTCGCCGTTCGTGAGTGCCCCGTGCATCACGAACTCGGCAACGCGGTGGCGAAGACGCTGGTGGAACTGCTGCACGCCAACAAAGTGTCGGTTTTCCACGAAGCCGACCCCGAGGCCCGCCGCCCCGCGCGCGGCGCCGCCCGGCACATGGTGGTGCGCGTCGCCGGCGCGGGCGTCAACACCTCGACGCAAGCGCAAGCGACCGTGGTCGTCGCGCAGGCGCGGGTGCCTGGCGGAGCCACGTTGGGCGAGGCGCTGGTCACCGCGCAGCCGGCCGTCGCCGGCGTCTTCATGAACGTCAACGACGAAGAGGGGGCGGTCGTCTTCGGTCGCAGCACCCGCAAACTGCACGGCCACAAACGGCTGATCGAAACCGTCGGCGGCATCGAATACCTCGTCTCGCCGCAGTCGTTCTTTCAGACCAACGCCGCCGCCGCCGCCCGTCTGGTCGACGTCGTGCTAGCCGCCGTCCCCTCGCCCCCCGCCGAGCCGGTGCTCGACCTGTACTCCGGCGGCGGCCTGTTTTCCTTGGCGCTGGCCCGGCGCGGCCACGCCGTCACCGCCGTCGAAGAGAATCCGTACGCGGTCGAGGACGGCGTCGAAAGCGCCCGTCGCAACAACATCCGCGGCGTCTGGTTCGAGGCCGGCCGAACGGAAGCCGTCCTGCCCCGGTTGATCCACGAAAAACAGTTCGCCACCGTCGTGCTCGATCCGCCGCGCGAAGGCACGCCGCCGGAGACGATGCGGCTGGTGGTCGAAGCGGTGCAGCCGCGGACGATCGTCGACGTATCGTGCGACCCCGCCGCCTTGGTCCGCGACCTGAAGTATCTCACGCAGAACGGCTACCGCCTGCTGCGGGTGCAGCCGCTCGACATGTTCCCGCACACGGCGCACGTCGAAAGCGTGGCCGTCCTACGACGGGTGGAACGGCCGACGGAGCCGGCGCCGCGCCGAAGCGAAGCCCGGCCGCGTCGCCCCGCGCCGCCGAACCGCCGTGGCCCGCGCGACGACTGATTTCACTTCGGATCAACCGAACAAGCCGTCGGCGTCGGCCGGCTTCCCGTCGATCGAGTGGCCGGGCATGCCCAGGTGCTTCCACGACTTCGCCGTCGCCATTCGGCCGCGCGGCGTGCGGACGATGAATTCCTTGCGCAACAGGAACGGCTCGACCTCTTCGCTCAGGGTGTCGGTCGGCAGGCTCATCGTCGCGCCGAGGGCTTCGACCCCCGCCGGTCCGCCGCCGAACACGCGGATCAGCGTTTCCAGGTAGCGGCGGTCTTGCCGGTCCAAGCCTTCCAAATCGACTTCCTGCATCGCCAGCGCCCGGCGAGCGACGTCCAGCGTCACGTCGCCGTCGGCCTTGCTGACGGCGAACATCCGCACCCAGTACAAGTGCGAGTTGGCCACCCGCGGCGTCCCGCGCGCCCGCATCGCCAACTCGCGGCACGCCTCGGCGTCGATCGGCGTCTTCAGCTTCGCCGCGTTCACCATCACCAGTTCGGTCAGTTCAGACTCGGTGTAGAAATCGAGGTGTTCATGAATCTTGAACCGGTCGCGCATCGGAGCGCTTAACATGCCGCTGCGCGTGGTGGCGCCGATCAACGTGAACTTTTTCAGCGGCATCGACAGCGTCCGCGCCCCCAACCCTTCGCCGATGACGATGTCGATGCGGAAGTCTTCCATCGCCGGATACAGGAATTCCTCCACCGCCCGCGGCATGCGGTGGATTTCATCGATGAACAAAACGGAGTGTTCGCGAAGGTTTGTAAGATACGGCATTAGATCCTTGGGACTGTTCAGCGCCGGGCCGCTGGTCATCACCAAGTCGACGCCTAGTTCCGCCGGCAGCACCCGCGCGAGCGTCGTCTTACCCAAGCCCGGCGGGCCGTCGAACAGGATGTGTTCGAGACCTTCCTTGCGCTTGCGGGCGGCGTCGAGCATCACTTCCAGGCGTTCGACGACCGCCCGTTGACCGATTACGTCGCGCAGCCGGCTGGGCCGCAGCCGTTCCGCCACCCGCAACGGATCGACCGGCAACGCCCCGGCCTCGTCCTTCGGCTCCGCGTCGTTCGGTCCGTCGCCACCGGTCACCACCGTCTCGCGTCCCATGCTTCGGGACTCCTTTCCGGCGGACGCCCACCGCGCCGCACGTGAATTAGTGTACGGCCGACGAGTAGGGAAAAGTCAGCCGCGCGGGGGTTACCAAGGCGTCATTCGACGCGCGGCATCGTTGCGGCGGGGGAATCCTGGCCGGGCGTCTCGGAATACGACCCTGTCGGGACGGAGGACGGCGGCGTCGACGTGAGGCCGGCGCCCGCCCCCGCAACGGTCGCCGGCGGAATGGCGGCGCGGCCGAAAACCACCATCGAAATGTCGTCGCTTTGCTTGTAGCCGGCGACGTGTTCGCGGACGTCGCGCAGCACGTACTCGCCGAGAGCGGCCGGCGCCATGTCGACTTCTTTGATGCGCTTCCGCAGCCGGTCGGTCGAGTATTCGTCGGCGCGGGCGTTCATCGCCTCGCTGATGCCGTCGGAAAAGATCACGACTGAATCGCCCGGCTGGATTTCGTAGTCGACCGAAACGTAGCTCATGCCTTCCATGACGCCGACCGGCAGTCCGGTGTGTTCGTCGTCGGCCGGTTCGTGCAACGCCGCGCCGCCGCTGCGGATGATCGGCGACATGTGGCCGGCGTTGACGATGGTCATCACGTTCGTCCGCGGATCGATGATGCAGAGCGACATCGTCATGAACTTGCCTTCCAGGCCGGCGGCGCACACCGATTCGTTGATCATTTCCATCGCCGCCGCCGGGTCGTCCGGCAGCGTTAAGAGCGCCACCTTGGTGTCGCTGCTGACCTTCGCCATCATGAGGGCGGCCGGCACACCCTTGCCCGAAACGTCGCCTAAGATGACCGCCAATCGGCCGTTGGGCAGGAAGACGAAGTCGTAGTAGTCGCCGCCGACCTGGCCGGCCGCCTCGTAGAACGCCCAAAACAGATAGTCGCCGAAACGCGGCGTTTCGCGCGGCAGGAAGCCCTTCTGAACTTCGCGGGCGAACTCAAGCTCGCGCTGCAGCCGGGCCTGTTGAACGCTTTCGGAGTGGAGCTGCGCGTTCTCGATCGAAATCTGCGCCTGGCTGGCCACGCTCGCCAAAATCTGCAGGTCGTCGCCGGTGA
>JBOFFD010000534.1:0-3888 GCA_051648425.1 Planctomycetia bacterium | reverse complement strand
AGCGGCGCGTCCTTTCACCGTCAACGGCGTGGGAACGGACGCGCCGCTGAGGAAAGCGGCGGCTAACAAGAGTCGATCAAACACCGCGGCGGATTGCCGTCCCGTGACCGTCGACCGCGATTCACCACACGTCGACTTGCAGTTCCAAAAGCACGCCGGTTTGCGCCTCGACCCGTTTCCGCACGGTTTCAATGAGGCCCATCACGTCTTCGCTGGTGCCGCCGTCGCGGACGATGATGTACTTCGGGTCGCGCGGCGAAACCTCCGCCCCCCCGACCGACGTCCCGCGCAGCCCCGCCCGCTCGATCAAGTCCTCGGCCGCCAAGCCGCGCGGGTTGCGGAAGACGTACGCCGCCGCCTGGAAGCCGAACGGCTGATTCGCCCGCTTGCCGATCCAGAGCGTCTTGATGCGGCGGACGATTTCATCGGCGGCGTCGGGAACGAGATCGAACGTCGCTTCCAGAATGACGCCGTCGTCAAGGTTCGACTGCCGGAAGCCGAAGCGGATGTCGGCCCGTTGACGCACCGCCACGACGCCGTCGTCGTCCATCATGGTGACGGAATGGACGTACTGGCCGATGTCGCCGCTGCGGTCGCCGGCGTTGCAGCGCAGCGCCCCTCCGACCGTCCCCGGAATGCCGACGAGGCTTTCAAGCCCCGACAGCGACGCCCGGCAACTGGCGGCGATCGCTTCCGACAAGAGCGCCCCGGCGCCGGCGGTCACGCGCGAGCCGGCGACCGAAACGGCGTCGAACGGCGGACCCGCCAGGCGGACCACCACCCCCTTCACGCCCGCGTCCGGGACGAGAATGTTCGAGCCGCCGCCGAAAATGCGGAACGGGATTCCCTCCGCCCGACAGGCGCGGCACAACGCCCCCAACTCTTCCACGCCGCGCGGCCTGGCGGTCCACTCGGCGGAACCTCCGGTTCCGAACGACGTCCATTTGCCGAGCGGTGCGTCCGGGGTGAGGATTTCTCTGAACTCGGTTGGCACCGACATACGTACCTCCGTGCGGCCCCCGCGCCATCGGTCGAGGGGCGTCCGCGGAATTCTCGACGAAAAGCGTCGCGAAGCCGAGCGGTCGGCGTATTTCATAGCGGAATACCGCTGGCGTCAACAAGTCCCAAGAATCGCCGACTCCGACCGCGGGCATAGAATCCAACATCTTCGCCAGCCGCGGACCCTTGGAAACGCCGTCGTGAGCCACGCCAAACATTCGGCCCGACCGACCGTCGCCTACCTTACGGCTGGCGGCGCCGGCATGTTCTGCGGCAGTTGCATGCGGGACAACACCCTCGCCGCCGCCCTGGGACGCCTCAGTTGCGACGTCCAATTGATACCGACCTACACGCCGATCCGCACCGACGAAGAAAACGTCAGCGTCGACGAGGTTTTCTTCGGCGGCGTCAACGTCTACCTTCGTCAGCAGTTTTCCTGGTGGCGACGGCTGCCGCGTTTCCTCACGTCGCCGCTCGACAGCCGCTTCGTGCTAAACGCGGTGGGCAAGTTGGGGATCAAGACGCAGGCCCGCGACCTGGGCGCGCTGACGGTCTCGATGCTGCGCGGCGAATTGGGCACCGAAGGGGCCGAGATTCGTCGGCTGTGCGAGTGGCTGCGAACCCACCATCGGCCCGACCTCATCAACTTCAGCAACATTCTCATCGGCGGCTGCATCCCGGCCTTGAAGCGGGAACTGGGCGTGCCGATCGTCGTCACCCTGCAAGGCGACGACCTGTTCCTCGACGACCTGGTCGAACCGCACAAAAGCCAAGCGCTGGCGGAGATTCGGCGCATCGGCGAATCGGTCGACGCCTACGTCACGTTCAGCCGCTTTTACGCCGACGCCATGGCGATCTTCCTGGGCCTGCCGCGCGAGCGCTTCCACATCGTGCCGCTGGGTCTCGATCTGCGCGACTTCCAGGGCGCCCCACCGCCGCCGGCCGACGATCGGCCGCCCACCCTCGGCTACCTGGCCAGGATCTGCCCCGCCAAGGGCTTCCACCTCTTGGTCGACGCCTTTCTGGATTTGAAGCGGCGTCCCGACGGCGATAAGGTCAAATTCCGCTGCGCCGGTTGGTTGGGGGCGAACGACTTCGAATTCTTCGAGGAACAGAAGCGGAAAATCCGCGACACGGGGCATGAAGCCGACTTCCACTACGCCGGCGTGGTCGACCGCGCGGGGAAGGTGTCGTTCCTGCAAAGCATTGATGTCTTTTCGGCGCCCACCGTCTACGAAGAGCCGAAGGGCCTGTACGTCTTGGAAGCACTGGCGTGCGGCGTGCCGGTGGTGCAACCGAACCACGGCGCGTTTCCGGAGTTGTTGGCGACAAACAACGGCGGTCGACTCGTGCCGCCGAACAATTCGACGGCGCTGGCCGACGAGCTGCACCGGCTGTTGCACGACCGCCCGGCCGCCCGGGCTTTGGGGGAAGAAGGACGCCGGGCGGTCCTCGCTTCGGCTTCGGCGGCCGCGACGGCCGAGTCGACCTTGGCTCTGTACGAACAAATCCTCGGCGAAAAATCCGTGCCGGCGCGTCAGTAGGTCGGCACCGAGGGATCGACGCGGGCCGACCAGGCCAGAATGCCGCCGGTAAGGTTTCGGACGGTCTGGAAGCCGTTTTGGCGAAGCAGTTCCGCCGCCTTGGCGCTGCGGCCGCCCGAACGGCAGTGGACGACGATCTCACGCTGCGGATCGAGTTCCCGAAGCCGGAGGCCGAGTTCCGGCAACGGGATGAGGTGCGAGCCGGGAAGTCGGCAAAAGGCGAACTCGTCGGGGTTTCGTACGTCCAAAATGAAGACCGATTCGCCGGCGTCGATCCGAGCCTTCAGTTCTTCGGGGGCGAGGTCGGCATGATTCGGGATTGGCTCGGACACCGGATGTTCCTTTACGATCGGCGACAAGCGCCCGGGGATGTTGCGGCTAAGACTAGAGAAATCGTAGTCGTTGGATCGCCGTCGGCGAGGGCGGCCGTCGAAGCGTCGGCCGTCGCCCGCCCTCTCGCTGTATACTGAGGCCGTCGAGTTATCGGCAAACTACGAAGGCAGGAGCTTCGCCGCGTGAACGACCGCAATTCCGAAGACTTCGACGCCTCGGCGCCGGATACGACGAACGACACCCAGGTTGATGCGAAGTCCAGCCCGCATTACACGGCGCAGGAGTTCATCCAACGGCTCGTCGAGTTGTCGATCATCGACGCCAAGGTCGGCGCGCAGGTTTCGGCGGGATTGGAATCGGCGGCGTCGATCGCGTCGATCGTCGACGTGTTTGAAAAACGCGGCCTTCTCACAGCGTATCAAGCGCAGAAGATCGTCGCCGGCCACGCCGACCATTTACGCTTCGGGCATTACCTCGTCGTCGACCGGTTGGGGGTCGGCGGCATGGGTGAAGTGCTGAAAGCCCGCCATCTCACGCTCGGCCGGTTCGAGGCGATCAAGACGATTCTCGACCCCGAAGACAACCAGGGCCTGTCGGAACGGTTCGAGCGCGAAGCCCGCGTGCTGGCGTTGTTGCAGCATCCCGGCATCGTGCCGATTTGGGGATTCGGCGACTACCGGTCCGGCAAGTACATCGCCATGAAATTCGTCGAAGGCGAGGATCTGAGCGCGGCGATCGAAAACGCCGAGGAAGCCGATAAAAAGCTGCCCCTAGAGGATTGCTGCCGTTGGGCGAGCGAGGCGGCCTCCGCCCTTCACGCCGCCCACGTGCGGAACATCGTCCACCGCGACATGAAGCCCGGCAACCTGATGCTGTCGCGCGGCGGTCAAATCTACGTCCTCGACGTCGGCATCGCCCGCATCGCTGATCCAAACAAAGGACAGGAGGCGCAGGGCGGACTGACGGTGCCGCGCCGCGGGTTGGGCACGCCACAGTACATGCCGCCCGAGCA
>JBOFFD010000533.1:0-2956 GCA_051648425.1 Planctomycetia bacterium | reverse complement strand
CGGCAGATACCAATGGACGTAGCTGCCGCCGCGGTCGCCGTACCAGAACTGCACGCCCACCATCAACGCGGTCGACAGCGCCAGCAAGTCGCCCAGGTTCTTCTCCGACGGCCAGAAAAAAGCGGCGACCACGCCGACGGCGAAGACCAGAAAGATCGGCAGCCGATAGACGTGGGTCGACTCGGTCCAGAAGCCGATCGACGAACGCTGAACCTGCCAATCCCAAGCGTTCCAGGCATTCCAAGCCACCGCCGACGACCACGCTTCAACGAACGACCGCAACGGATCGAGCTGCCAGCCGATCATCCACAAGGCTCCGGTGACGAGGGCGAAAGAGAGCAGGAACCGTTTCGCGCCGCGGTTCCAGTAGAAGCCGGCCCACAGCGGGACGAGGAAAAGCGGGAAGAAGAAGACGCCGGCTAGACCAAAGGCGACCCCGACCAAAACCGGCCGACGGTACCAATAGACCGCCCAAGTGAGAAAAGCGGCGGGCAGCAGATGGTCGATCTTTTCGACGTGCAACGCGGTGGCCGGCAACAGTAGATAGAGCGTGGCGAGTCCGACGCCGGTGGTGGCCGACCCGAAATGACGCCAGCCGATCAGAAACAAGGCGGCGACGATCGCCAGGTGGCAAAGAATGGCGATGCTTCGCGCGACGCCTATTTCGATTTCGTACTGCGGCGGCCGGCCGGCGGGGGTCAACTGCTCGGCGACCAAAACTTGAACGGCGACGAGCGGCACCGCCGACAACGCCGCGCCCGGCGTGCGGTCGCCGGCGGCGGGCGGCGTTCGCTCCAACGCCGGCCCGTTCATTAAACGGGCGGCGGCGCGGGCGCTTTCCCGACCGGCCGGGTCCGGTTCCTTCACCATGACTTCGTAGACGAGGAAGCCGAACAACGCCACGCCGAGCAACACCAAACCGCCGGCGTTCAGGTTCGGCTCGATGCGCGGACGCCGGACAAGAAAAAGGTCGGCGACGCAACGAACGATGAAATAGGCCGAAACCGCGAACAGCCAGAAATAGCCAACTTGAAGGATTTCGCGCGGTTTGCCGAAGCCGACGGCCGGCGGTTCGGCGGCGACGACGGCCGGGTCGATGCGGCGCGGTTCGTTCTTCGCGGCTTCCTTCTCCGTTGATTTTTCTTCGGCGGGCGGAGCCGGCTGCAAGTCGGCGACGGCGATCACCGTCGACCGTCCGCGTTGCTCTTCGTCCAACCCGCGAATCTGCCGGTCGATTCGGTGCGTCGCCAGAAGTCCCGGAGCCAACAGCAGTACGGTGACCAAATCCCAGTTTCGCAGGCTGAAGATGCGCGTGAAGCTGAAGTAGACCACCAACGAAAGGAGCAACGACATGTAGAACCAAGTCGTGCCGTTGAGGCGCTGAAACTCAAACAGCATGAAGTCCATATCGTGATCCGCCCTTCTCCCACCGCCCGTCGCCGGAAGTCATTGCCGTCGCGACGAGCGCCCGTCAGTATACCGGCCCGGCCCGCGCGTCCAACGGGTGGGGCGCGAATCGCGCGAGCGGTCGGCGACGAAGCGACGGCTATCTTCCGCCGGCGTAGATTTGGGAGGTTTAGAGGTTTTGTATCGGACGCATCGACGAAAGGGATCGCATCCAGCGTGCCGATAACAACTCGGACGGCAGTTAGAGCGGCGGCAATGACGATGACCAAAGCGCGGAGGCGGCTGTTTCGGTGTAAACCGGAACAAGGGAATGACCAGCCGCAGACGCTCCGACCGGCGCCTTCGGACTCGAACGGTTCGAGGGATCGGGTCGCGGCGATCGGATGAAAACCGACGGCGGACGAAAGTCCACCGTGGAAAAACTACAGCGACGGCCGGCGGCAATGGATTGCCGCCTTCCCGATTGTCATGGAGGACGCCATGCGGACTTGGAATCTGAATCAATCGGCGGCGGCGGCGCTCGCCGTGGCTTTGGGATGGTCGTCGACGTCGCCGTCGACCGGCGCCGAACCGGTGGAACTGCCGGCTCCGATCTCCCTGAACGCTTCAACCCCCAACGCTTCGACCCACAGCGTCGTTTCTCCGTCGGTCGCCCCGACCATGGAAGCGTCCGCCGCCCCGTACATCGAGTCGGTCGGTTACCAAGGCTACTTCCCGGAAGCCTCCGGCCGGACGCTCTACGTCTTTCAGCTCGACGGCACGGCCATGCGGCGACACACGCCGGACATCGGCACGTTGGGCGCCGTCGTCGACGTCGACACCGGCGCGGTTCTGCAGTCGGTCAACGGCGGCAGCTTCGACGAGCAACCGTTCCACGCCGGCGTTAAGATGAAGTTCGGCGTTCCGGTCCGCGGCGGCGACCTTGCCGAGTTTAGCTGGATCGCCCTCACCAGCAACGACGAAACCCAACAGCTCACCATCGCCGATGACGCCAACACCGCCGGCGACCCGATCAACGTCGCGGCCGTGTCTCCGTTCCTCGGGTTCAACATCGTCGGCGGCGCCCAGACGTACACGACCCGGATGCAGGCCCACAACCTCGAATTGAACTACCGCCGCATCCTCCGCGACGACGATCGATGGGCCGTCTCGGTGCTGACCGGCGTCCGCTACCTTAACTTCCAAGAAAGCTTCTCGGCCCTGAACGGCCGGGGCCAGATCGTTAGCGACGTCGGCCAACCGACCGGCAACACCGGCACCGACCAACAGCGCACGCAGGTGTACAACAACTTCGTGACGTGGCAGGCGGGCGCCGAGGCGACCCGAATTCTGGGGCCGATCGGCGTGTCGGTCTACGGCACGGCGGGCGTCGGCGCCAACATCGCCAAGGGGAACGTCTCTCACGTGCTGTTCCGCGACGACGACGCTTCGATGGCGGAATCGGCCGGTTCGTTCGAAGACGAATCCACCGAAGCCAGCGGCGTCTTCAGCACCGGCGGCACGTTGACCTTCCAGGTCTGCCGCGGCGCCTCGGCCCGCGTCGGCTACG
>JBOFFD010000532.1:0-3388 GCA_051648425.1 Planctomycetia bacterium | reverse complement strand
GGCTCGACGTATCGGCGGCCGACGGCTTGGCCGACTGTCAACGGCGCCTGGGCTACACCTTCCGCCAACCCAAGCTGCTTCTCAACGCCTTGACCCACGCCTCCAGCTCCGACAGCCGGCTCGCGTCGAACGAACGGTTGGAATTCCTGGGCGATTCGGTGTTGGGGCTAGTGGTCTGCGAGCAGCTCTACCGCGTCTTCCCCGACTTCTTGGAAGGCGAACTGACGAAGATCAAGTCGGTGGTAGTGAGTCGGCGGACCTGCGCCCGCATCACCCGACGGCTGGAGCTGGACCGTTTTCTGGTGCTGGGCAAGGGGATGTCGAGTCAGTCGGTGATTCCGCAAAGCGTGCTGGCCGACGCTTTCGAGTCGCTGATCGCGGCGGTTTTTTTGGACGGCGGGTGGGAGCCGGCGAAGGCGCTGGTGCTGGCCCATCTGCGCGACGAAATCACCAAGGCGGCCGGCGGCGGCACCGAAGAAAACCACAAGTCGCACCTACAGCAGCGGGCGCAGCGCGAACTGTCGATCACCCCGACCTACGAACTTTTGAGCGAAGCCGGCCCCGACCACTCGAAGAATTTCCAGGTGGCGGCGGTGATCGGCTCGAAGCGCTTTCCGCCGGCCTGGGGCCGAAGCAAGAAGGAAGCCGAGCAACGGGCGGCGGCGCGAGCGCTGGAAGTGCTGGACACCGACGACGTTTCGGGCGTGACCCTGCCGGAACGCGGCTGACCGATTGGGCGCCAGGGAATCCGGACTCGACATGACGGTCGAAACCGCCTCCTTTTACCCGGGAAAAGGCAGTAGGGTTGCAGCCGTCGATGTAAAACTTGCTGTGCATGCACCCCGCCGCCCCGCCACCACCCCTTTCTTCCGCCGCTTCCAACAATAGCCGACCCCGATTGTTGAAGGTATTCGATCGCTCGGTGCTTGGGACCGGAATCAGGCGGATGTTTCGACGGAGTCGCTTGTGAAAGGCCGCCCGCGTTAGGGTCAGTCGACGACGCGGCGGCGCCAATAGTCGGGGTGTCTACGGTGGTGCTTGACGACCAAGATCCGCAGTTCGTCGCCGACGACAAGGTAGTACAGAGCATAGGGGAAGCGGGAAACGGTGTAACACCGGAGGTGGCCTTCAACGATCGGCCATCGGTCGGGGGCGGAAAGAATCGCCGCGACGGCGGCCTCGAACTCCAGCGAAAACCGGACGCCCAAGCCGGGTGATCGCGTTTCGTAGTACCTGGCGGCTTCGGCGGCTTCCGCCTCGGCCTCGGGGTGGTAGATCAATCGCATCCGATCGCCCGGCGGATGGACCGCAGGACTTCTTCGTGCGATCGCCCGGCGACGGCCCCGGAATCGAGTTCCGCGGCCCGGCGCGCCGCCATTTCGACGGCCTCTCGCTCGTCGCCGCCGGCGAGTTCCTCGCCGATGCTTTGCCAAAGCGCCTCGGCCAGTCGCACCCGTTCAGACAACGGCAGCGTCATCGCTTGTTCGATCAATGGTTGCGTCGCCATACCCAGAGCCTACCGAGCGAACCGGCCGTCGTCAACGGCCGAAAAGAAGCCGACTTTCTGCGGGTGCCTAGGGCGTTGGGGTGCGGCCGACGATGGGGGTCAGCGGCGGCAGGCCGTCGAGGTCGGCGTCTTTCATCGGGTCGGCGACGATCGGCTTGCGGGACGGCAACGGCAGGGCGGGGGTCGGCGGCGCCGAGACGACCGGACGGACGCCGTCGAGGTTCGGCCGGCCGGGAACCGAGAAGCCGTCGTCGGTGATCTTGTCCGCCAGCGCGTCGTCCGGCGGCGTTTGGGCGGCGATGCGGGCCAAGTCCTCGGCGGTCGCCCCCAGCGGAAGAATGCGGTTCTGGTCGTAGGCAACGCGCCAATCGGTGGTCGCCGACGGTTTGGCGCAGCCAGGCAGGCTGAGCGGACCGACCAGCGCCAAAAGGAAGGCGATGGGGCAAGTGGTGGCGGTCCAGCGGGCCGTCCACCAGGCAAGCCGGCGGCCGACGCTCGGCTTCTCGTTCATGCTCTTCCCCCAAACCGACACCTTCGCAACGACGCCCTGCTATTTTGTTCGGCAGACCAAGCCTCGGCCAGTCAACGAAGGCGTCCGACCGACGGTTTGAGGCCGTTCGACGGGCGGTTCTGGTTCGATCGAACGGGTCGTTCCGGTTGGGTTGTTTCGCGGTCCGTGCCCGCTCTCCGACGGCCGTTCTCGGCCGCAGCCGTTTCAGAGCAAACCGCGTTCTTTGTTTCACGGCGAACCGGAAAAATCCTCGAAATGAATGCTTCCAGCGTGAGGCGCGGCCACTTTCACGATGATACTCGGCGGCGTTCGGACGGCGTCCAACCGGTTCAAACCAGACTTCAAGTCCACCGGTGTCGACGAGGAGCCGTTCGAGCCTCGACCCGATTTTTTCGATTGCTACACTTCAAGGATGAACATCGTCGAAATTCACGAACTTCGTGAAAACCCTCTCCGGCTTCTTCAACGCATCGAAGCGGGCGAGCATCTCGTCATCGACCGCGACGGAAAGCCGATGGCGGAATTGCGGCCGATGGCCTCCGCCCCGGCGAAGAAACGGCCGATCGGCCTTGCCGCCGGCGCGTTCACGGTCGCCGACGATTTCGACGCCCCGCTGCCGGAAGAAGTCGTTCGGGAGTTCGAGGGGCGATGAGGCTGCTGCTCGATACCCACGTTTTCCTTTGGCATGCGACCGACGATCCGAATCTTCCGCCGCTCTTCCGCGACGCCATCCTCGATACGACGAACCAGGCGTTTCTCAGCGTCGTTTCCGTTTGGGAGTTGGTCATCTAGCATCAAAACGGCAAGTATCCGCTCCCGATGCTGCCGGCCATCTACGTCCCGCGACTTCGGGAAGCCCACGAAATCGCCAGCCTTCCCATCGACGAAGGAGCGATGATTCATTTGGCGGCGCTGCCGTCCCTTCACCGCGATCCGTTCGATCGACTGTTGATCGCGCAGGCTCTACAGCACGACTTGACGATACTCACTGTCGATTCCGCCGTCGCGGTCTACCCGGTGCAACTTCTGCCGAAAGCGTAGCGTTGGACCTCGGCCGAACTTACACCGCGGCCAGGATGCGGTCGCCGAGTTTCCAGGCGCCGCCGTCGACGGTTTCCCGCTCGACCTTGCGGTAGAGGGTGTCGCGTTCCACCGGCACCCGGCCCGCTTCTTCGATGAGACGACGGATTTCCACCACCGACAGCGCCTGCGGCGTTTCGGCGCCGGCGTCGTGGTAGATGATTTCGTGGACGACCGTGCCGTCCAGGTCGTCGGCCCCATAGGAAAGCGCCACCTGCGCCGTCTCGACGCCCAACATGATCCAGTACGCCTTGATGTGCGCGAAGTTGTCGAGCATCAACCGCGAGACC
>JBOFFD010000531.1:0-1791 GCA_051648425.1 Planctomycetia bacterium | reverse complement strand
AGTCGTTCCCCGACCTACCGACGGTCAACCGCGGGTTCGGCGGTTCGCAAACGGCCGACGCCGTCCGCTACGCCCGGCGGATCGTCACGCCGCTGAAGCCCCGCCTCATCGTGCTGTACGCCGGCGACAACGACCTGGCGAAGAAGAAGACGCCGACGCAGGTGTTCGACGACTTCCGCGCGTTCGTCGCCGAAGTTCGCAAAGACCTGCCGACCACGCCCGTCGTTTATCTGTCGATCAAGCCGTCGCCGTCGCGCTGGAACCTCGACGCCGACCGGCGGGAAACTAACGCTTTGGTGCAGGCGCACTGCGAAACCGACCCGATGCTGAAGTACGTCGACGTGGCGACGGCGATGCTCGACGCCGAGGGACGACCGCGGCCCGAACTGTTCGGAATGGACAAGCTTCATATGAACGACGCGGGGTACGCCGTCTGGGCCGAAATCGTTCGACCCGCGCTTCGCTGACCTCTGGTCGACAGTCGACACGCGGGAGAGTTCGAGATGCTTTCGACGACGGGGAATGATCTGCCGGGCTACCGGGTGGTCGAAGTGCTGGGAATCGTGCGCGGCATCGTGGTGCGGGCGCCGAACATCGCGCAAGGGATCTTGGGCGGTCTGAAAAGCATCATCGGCGGCAACAACCAGACCTACGCCGACGTCTGCGAGCAGGCTCGCCGCGACGCCTTCGACCGCATGGTCGACCACGCCCACGCGATGGGGGCCGACGCCGTGGTCGCCATGCGCTACGACGCCACCGAGTTCGCGCCCTCCACCACCGAAGTGCTGGCCTACGGCACCGCCGTGCGCATCGAACGGACGTAACCGACTCGATCCAAGCCAATCCAACGGAGGGCGGACCTTTCGGACCGCCCAAGATGATCACGCCGCCCGTCTCGCCAGATAGGAGATCCGTCCCCGCGCTCCTCCGTGGCGGACGGAGTTCCGCCCTACATCCACCTATTCGACCCATCGAGAAGCACCGTTGCGGACCGGATGGTTTCCGGTGGACGACCGCCCCTTGGGATTTCCGTCGGCGGGGGTGTTTCCGGGGTTGCCGAAGGAAGGGATTTTGGCGATGTTCGGGAGGTTGGGGGTGAAAAGGAAAAGTCGGGGAGCTTGGAAGCCGATGCAAGTGACAGCGTAACGGCGGTCGTCGCATCGACGCGATAGTTCGCGCGCCGCCCATGGATGGTCGGCGCCCGCTTCAACCAGGGACGGAAGATATGAAGACGCCGTGGACTGCGAAGGCGTTGGTCGGCTGGGGCGTGACGGCCTCTTGTACGGCGATGCTGTCGATCGCCGGGTCGGCGCTGGCGCCGGCCGCCGACCCCATGAAACCGACCCTCGTCCCGGCCGCGCCGTCAAAAACCGTCCCGTCAAGAACCGTCCCGACGAAAACCGCGTCGCTGGTCGACCCCGTGCTGTCCGCTCCGTTGCCGCCGCCCGCCCCCGCCGAGCCGGCCGTCGAGGGCGAAATCGCGGTCCCCATCGACTGGCCCACCGCCCTGCAACTAGCGCGAAGCTCCAACATCGACGTCGCGCTCGCCGGCGAAAAGGTCCGCGAAGCCTACACCAAGCTCAACCTCGCCAAGCAGCAGTGGATTCCCAGCCTGAAGGTGGGCACGACCTTCCTCAAGCATGAAGGGCGAGTCCAGCTCATCGAAGGCCCGATCATCGACGCCAGCAAGAACGCCACCTTCGTCGGCGGTCTTTTCAACCTGCAGTTGCAGCCCGCCAAGGTGCTGGCGAACCAGCTCGTCGCCAAGCAGCAGATGTACACGCAAACCGG
>JBOFFD010000530.1:0-4312 GCA_051648425.1 Planctomycetia bacterium | reverse complement strand
CATACCATGAGGCGACCTCGCCGACCGTCCCCAACCGATCGGCGGGGGTCGACGGAAAATCGAGAACGCCTTTTTTGCGACTCTTGTCGCGGGATGGAAAGACGCCATGAGCGTGGACGGTGGCTTGACGACGCTGGACTGAAGTGGACCCCGGAATTCGGACCATCAGGATAGATAGAGAAGGAGGCACGGCCAGCGCGCAAAAATAGGCTTTCCGGGAAGACTTGCGCGACGCCGCTCCAGACAGTATACTGGCCGGCGGACGGACCGTCTTCGGGGCCGGCCGACCCGTTGGTCGGTCGGCCGCGGCGGCCGCGCCGCGGAGGCCGGTCATGGCCGCTTGGATCGACGTCGGCGGCATCGGTTCTTACTTTGAATCCCTCGAAGATCCGCGCGACTCGCGCAACCGCAAACACCTTCTCGTCGACGTCGTCGTCGCCGGCATGATCCGTCACGGCGACGGACCCACCGCCATCCACCGCCATCCACCGCCATCCACCGCCATCCACCGCCATCCACCGCTGGGCCGTCGCCCGCGCCGATTTGCTCAAGCAGTTCTTAGAGCCGCCGAACGGCATTCCCTCGCGCGACTGCCTCCGCCGAATCTTATCGACACTTAAACCCAATGTGAAGGCGGTCGGCTACGCGCTGCGGATGACGACGAACGCGGACGGCGCGGAGTCTTACGAAACGAGGTACTACGTGGCGGGACGGTACTTAAGCGCCGAAACGTTCGCGGCGGCGGTGCGCGGGCACTGGTCGATCGAGGCGATGCACTGGGTGTTGGACGTGACGTTCCGGGAGGACGAACACCGCAGCCGGGACCGGACGCTGGTGGACAACTTAGCTGGCTGAGACGGTTCGCGGCGACGCTGCTGAAGCGGCATCCGAAGAATGACAGCGTCCGCGGCAAAATGCAGTTCGCCGGCTGGAACACGGACTTCCTAGCGGAAGTCCTTGCGGCCAAAAGGGTTTAATGTGCGCTGGCCGTGTTCGCTGACGCTTCGGGCACTGACGGACGCGCTGGTGGTTGCGACGCTATTTCTTACTGCGGCGGGCGGCGTTCTCCGTCGCCGTCCGCCGTCTTAGAAAAGTGAAGAAAACGAAGCAGCCTAAGCCGCTCAGTACGCCGATCACGAGACCGACGACCAGCGTGCCGAGTTCAAACAACGAATAGCTGCGAAGGTGCTGCGGTTCGTTGGCATTCCATAGCCCGAACCAACTGTAGGCGGTCGCCGCGACGCTGACGCCGATGGAGATGAGAAAGCCCCATTGCGCGAGCGCGGCGAGGTCGGTCTGCGACTGCGTCAGTTTGGTCTGCGCCTCGGCGATCTGTCGTTCTTCCTGAACGGTCACTTCGGCGTGCAGCGCGGCGCCGCCGTCGGCCACCATCTGAAACAGTTCGCCGTTTCGCAACAGGCCGCTCCACCAGGTGAACAGCTCCTGCCCTTGCAGTTGGTTCGACGCCTCGGTGAACCACGACCGGCTGGCGAACTTAAGAAACGTCGCGCGGATCGCCCCCACCCGCAGGCGGAACGGCAGGTTCTTCAGTTCGTCCTGCGGGTCGTCGCGGCATTCGCTGAGATGACTGATCGCGTTGGCGAATTCATCCTCGAACTTAAGCAGCGCGGCCCGCTGATAGTGAACCGCCAAACCCATGCGGAAGTAGTGTCGGCGGAAGTGATCGATGAGAATGTTGCGGAAGTACCAGTTCCCCTCGGCGCCGACGACGGAAAAGTGAAAACCGGAACACAAGTACCGCGTGTTCAATTTCATGCCGTCGACGGCGGGGGCATCCTGGTCGGGCGAGCGGCGCCAGTAACGGTCGTAGGCGAATTTCGGGTACTCGCGGCGGAGGAATTCCTCGCAAAACGGATACGGGTTCGACGACGGTTCGTCGCAGTAGGCCAAGCGGTACATGTCGCCTTCGGAGATCGTCCGCGGGTCGTCGACGGCCAGGTACGACATGCTGGGAATGCGGTCGTCCAAAATCTGCCGCAGCCGAAGCCGTTTTCCCGACATCGGCGCGACGGCCGCCCACTCCGCCTCAATCGGCTTAAGGAGTTCCTTCCAATGGGCGGCGACCGGCGGCTCGTGAGTCCTGTGGACCGTTTCCGCGAACCGGGCGCGGCCGGCTTGGAAGTCGGAGGTGATCGTACCCCCGCCCACCGTTTCAAACACCACCTCCGTCGGACAGTTCCCGCCGATCTCCGGCTTCGCGTCGCCCCGCGGAATGAAATACGGCGGGTAGATCATGCGGAATTTCGATTGAATTTGCAGTACCAGGTCGAGCGTCCACGGCTCGGCTTCGGCGGGCGTCGACACTTCCACGACCATGACGCCGACGTGCGGTTTCATGAGGTACAGCTCGACGCGGTCGACCTTCAACGTCGTGGCGCGGCCCGACTCCAAGACGACGTGCGCGCTTCTAAGATCGGTTCGGCGCAGCACCCGACTGACGTCGTTCGCGCCGAGGCCGTTGAGGAAGTCGCCGTACAGCAGATCGCGGACGAACGGATGGAAGTAGACCATTTCCTCGTAGGTGGGGTCGAGGAAGGCGTCGGAGGCGGGCGCCGGTTCGTTGACGCCGGGGGCCCGGCGGACGATATCCGTCCAACCGTGCGCCGTCCAGGCGTCGACCCACGGCGCCAGTTGCGGTTCGCCGTGTGGTTCGGGGGAATCGTCGAAGAGGTGGAACGGCCAAATCAGAATCTGTTTGAAATGATGAACGACGATTTCGCTGGACGGACGAACGGCCGGTTTAGTCATTCAAGAACGCCTTTCAGAAGAGTAAGAAGTTCGTCGATGGGGATCGCGCGATTGCAGCCCCAGAAGCCGCGGTCGGGCAGGTCGCCGCCGTACCAGCCGACGGGTTCATGGCGGCGCAGGGCGTCGACCCCGGCGCCGGCGCCGAAGTAGGAAGTTTGCGTCGGCGCCAGGACGGCCAAGTTGCGATACCCGGGGCCGCCGAGTTCGGGGGCCAGGGGGTCGGCGACGGCGGCGGTGCGGTGGTGGCTGGGGCGGGCGACCGTCAGCCGGCCGTCGAGGCGAAGCTCGGCGGCGGCGGCGGCGCGACGGCCTTCGTCCTCTTCGGCCGGCGTGATCCCCTGCGCCCGACGGTCGGCGGCGCGCGTCGCCGCGATTTCGTCGGCGTCGGCGCCGAGCGCGACCAGCGCCGGAATATGCCCGCGGTCGTTGGCGGCCACGAGGGCGTGGCGGCGCGTCCACGCCTTCGGCGGCAGGCCGAGCCGCTCGAACACCTTCTCCAACGAGGTCTTCGCGTTCTTGCCGGCCTTCGGGCCGTGGTGGTCGACGACGGCGACGCGGTCGGCCGGCAGCTCCGCCGGCGGCAGGTCGAGGTTCAGTTCGACGAGCACGGGCGTACGGCCGGCGGCGAGTTCGGCGGCGAGTTCGGCGCGGTAGGCCGACGCCGCCGCCCCCCACGCAAGCCGGGCGTCGTGAACGATCGGCGGACCGGGCGCGGCGGCCAGCAGCGCGGCGATCGTTTCCATCTCCAGGTCGCGGCCGCCGAGGAAGTAGACGTCTTGGGACGGGGTCAACGACGATCCTCCCGACGGAATGGAACGAATCGGCTTCATGGGGCGGCCGACGCCAGGGAGACGCACAACCCCGGCCGGCGGTTCGACGGAAACAGACTGAAGAACCGCGCCAAGCCATCGGCGCACCAAGGGGCGTCGTGGCTCATATAGAGCGCCCAGTCGACGCAGCGACGCAGTTCGTCGAGGAACGGCTCGCGGACGTGCGGATCGACCACCGCCCGCTGGAAGGCCGCGAACGCCGACGGCACGCCGCCCCGCAGCAGTTCGACCAAGGCGACGGCCGACCGCGCGTACAGGTCGTCGAGGCCGTCGCGCGGCTTGGCGGCGGTCGCCTGCGCGACCACGTCGTCGCACAGCGCGGGCAGGCCGACGTTGCGGCCGAGAACGTGCCGCATGAGGCAGAGGCAGGCGCCGGGGCGGTGATGATGGTCGCCGTTGTGGTAGGCGACCTCGAAGGCGTTCAGCGCGTAACCGCATTGGGCTTCGACGTCGGCCGGCAGCGGCCGGCGGCGCGTTCCGGCGTGCGCGACGAGGGCGTCGAAGGCTTGGTTCATCCAGTGGAGGCCGATGCGGATCATCGACGCCATCGAAGCGGGGTGGAAGTTGGCTTGCAGTTCGGCCAGCAGGACGTCGGCCCGGTCGGGTTGGCCCAGGCGGTGCAGCAGCCAGACCTGTTCTTCGACGACGCCGCCGGCGTGCGGATACTTTTCCAGGAGCGACTGAAGGAGTTGGTAGGCGGCGTCGACGAACGG
>JBOFFD010000529.1:0-3392 GCA_051648425.1 Planctomycetia bacterium | reverse complement strand
GCCGGGGTACAGCGGCATTGTGGTGGCCGCGGGACGGGCGTTCACCCTGTATCAGAACCGCGTCGCCATGTATCTCGTTGCGCTCGACGCCGACCGCGGAACCGAATTGTGGCGGGTGAAGGTCGATTGGCCGTGGCAGCCCGACGGCATGTATCCGGGGCCGTACGCCACCCCCGCCGTCGCCGACGGACGGGTCTTCTACGCGACCCCCGCCGGTACGGTCGGCTGCGTCGCCGCCGCCGACGGCCGACCGCTGTGGACGGTCGATCTGCGCGGCCGTTTCGGCGACGCCAAGGGGACGGAGTTCGGTTTCGCCGCGACGCCGATCGTCGACGACGGCCGGGTGCTGTTGCCCGTCGGCGGCGACGGGGCGTCGCTGGTCGCGCTCAGCGAGGCCGACGGCTCGACCCTGTGGCGGAACGGCGACGACCCGGCCAGTTACTGTCCCGTCCTGCCGATCACGCTCGACGGCCGACGGCTGGCGGTCGGGCTTCTGCAGAACTCCCTCGTCCTGCACGACGCCGCCACCGGCGAACGGTTGTGGCGCGAACGGCTTTCCAGCAGCTACGACGAACACGCCGCTTGGCCGTTGTTCGACGGTCGGCGGCTGCTGGTCGCGTCACCGTTTCGGGCCGGCGCGGCGGTTTTCCAACTCGCGGCGGCCGACGGCAAGGCGACGGCGACCACCGTGTGGGCCGGTCGGCAGTTGTCGAACGACGTCTGTTCCAGCCTGCGCGTCGGCGACGTGGTCTACGGGTTCGACATCCACCAGTTGCAGGCGAGCGTCCATCGGGCGGCGCGGGGCGTCTTCAAATGCCTCGACCTCGCGACCGGCGAAACCCGTTGGGAAACCAAGGCGGTCGGGCAGGCGTCGCCGCTGTTGGCGGACGGCAAGCTGCTGCTTTGGACGGAAAAGGGAACGCTGGTCGTGGCGCGGGCGAACCCCGACCGCTACGAGGAATTGGGGCGGTTCCCGATCCTCGGCGGCGGCGGAATGTGTTGGGCGCCGCCGGCGCTGTCGAACCGACGGCTGTTCGTGCGCGACCACGAGCGGGCGGTGTGCATCGACCTCGGCCCGGCGACCGACCTCGACCCCAACCGGCCGGCGGTCGTCGTCGCGGCGGCAGGTGGCGGCTTCGACTGGACCCGGCTCGTGCCGCACGAACCAGAGTTCCCCAACGACGCCCCCGAACCCGCCGACTTGGCGGTATGGTTCGCGGCATGCCTGGGAGTCTATGCGGGGGCGGGCGTTTTCGCCGGCGTCTCTGCGCTGGCCGGGCGCCTTCTCGGCCGTCGACCGAACGCCCGTATCGTCTTCGCGGTGACGGCATTCGTTCTCGGTGCGGCTGGGACGACGGTCGTCGGCGCCTGCGGCGGCCTGTTCGCGCTGACCTGGCCGGCGAGCTTGTACGTTGCTTTTCGCTCGCTCGTCGCGCTGGGCGCGGCCACCGCCGCGCCGAACGCGGGCTGGCGGCGCGGGGTCGTCGCTCGCCTGGGGTTACTCGCCTTCGGCGTGCTGTGCTACGGCTACTTCCACTTGTGCATGGCGGTCGGCTATGCGATGGCGTGGGGATTCCTCGGCGGCTTCTTCCCGGCGGCGCCGTTCGCGGTGGTCGCCGCCCGAACCAACCGACCGTGGCTGCGCTGGACGTGCGACGTCGTCGGCTTCAGCGTCTACTTCGCAACCTCGGGCTTCCTGCCGAACTGGCGGGCCGCCTGGAGCGGCTGACCGCCGGCGCGGGATTTCGTTCAATCGTCCAGCCGCGAGACGACGTCGATCGGGCGGCGTTCGTCCGACGACCGTCGGCCGGCGAGTAGTACTTCGGTCACATGCACCGCCGCCCGCCAGTTCGACAGCGGGTGCGGCCGTCCGGTTTCGATCGTCTCCAGCCACGCCTGGTGCATGGTCGGCGCGGGCGCGATGCTAAGATCGACGGCTTCGGTCGTCGGCGGCAGGTCTTCATCCACCTTAGACGCCGCCTTCGTCAACGACAGTCGGCGGTCGCGCGGATGCCCCAACGACAACTTCCCCGTCGTGCCGTGGATGTTCAGCGCCCAACTATACGACGGGTCGCACCAGCTCGTCTCGGCCGACCCGACGATTCCGCGGGCGAAGTCTAAGAGCAGCGAGGCGCCGTCTTCCAAGGCCGTCGGTTTGGCGACCGTCGTCAGCCGCCCGTACACTTGCGTCACCGAGCCTAAGACGGCGGTAAGATACGCGACGGCGTACACCCCCATGTCGAACAGCGCGCCGACGGCCGCTTGGTTCTTATCGAAGAACCACAAATCGTCGCCGGTCTCGTCGAACATTCGGCGGATCTGCGCGTAATAGACTTCCGGTCCGCCGTGGCTGGTGCGGCAGTACGCGCCCGACACCACCCCCACGGCGCCGGCGTCGACCAGTTCGCGGGTCTTCACCACTTCCGGGGCGAAGTGCGGCAGGCAGAAGACCGACGCGGTCGCGCCGGCGGCGGCCGCGGCGAACCGGCGGGCTTCGTCCAGGTCGCCGCAGAGCGGTTTTTGCAGCAGCAGGTGTTTGCCGGCCTTGATGCAGTCGATCGCCAAGTCGACGTGCAACGGATGCGGCGTGGCGACGACCACGGCGTCGACGTCGGGGGCCGTCAGGGCGGCGCGGTAGTCGGTCTCGGCCCGACCGCCGTACAGGGCGACGAGGCGGTCGAGCCGCGAGCGTTTCCGGCCGGCCAGCACGCGCACCTCGAAGGCGTCGATCGCCGCCAGCTCCGGCAGGTGGAGTTTCGCCGCGATGCCGCCGGCCCCCAGCACCGCCACCCCCAGGCGTCCCTGCTTCGCCATGCGACCGTTCCTCTCACGTTTCGTCCACCGCTCCGCGCCGTTTCAATCGGTGTACGCAAACAAAGGAACCCCGGCCGCCTCGCCGGACACCGCCGAAACCCTGCGGCGGTGCCGGCCGTGAGCTTCGTTGCGTCAAACGCCTATTTGTGCGTCGCAAAATCGGTGGGGGGCGGTTTTGAAGGCCCCGGTCTTGCCGGCGGGTCGTCGTCGTGGCGGAAGTTTTAGGTTTGCATGGGGTTGGGAACGGGAACGGCGCGGCGTTCGCAGCGAAAAGGTTGTCGGGGGGTTGACAGGGCGGGTTTTTCGCTTAAACTCCCATCGCTTGGCCCCTTCGTCTAGTCGGTCCAGGACACAGGATTTTCATTCCTGCAACACGGGTTCGAATCCCGTAGGGGTCACTCCAACGAAGCCCGCCTCCCACCAGAGGCGGGCTTCGTCGTTTCTTGAACGCTCGTTCGGAACGTACGGCGGACCTCCCGATCCGCCCGTCTTGTCGTGCTGACTTATTGTGGTGCCGGCGCCCCGCCGGCTCGGATTCGAATCGGCGGATCGGCGGCAGAAGCCGGCGGGACGCCGGC
>JBOFFD010000528.1:0-7827 GCA_051648425.1 Planctomycetia bacterium | reverse complement strand
GCACGCCGTCGGCGGCGCGGTGAACGCCTTGGGGGCGCTGAACGTGGCGGCGTGGCAGGCGGGCTTCCCGTTCGCGGTCGATTTCCGGGCCGGTCACCCGCGGTACAGCCCGGGGGAGAACGACGGCCCGGCCGGCCTCTCCCGCCGCGAGTTCGACCTTGCCGTGCTGGTGGGTATGACGGCCGAGCAGTACGCGGCGGTGGCGGACGATCTGGCCGACGTCGACGTGGTGTGGATCGGCGACGAACCGCCGCCGGCCGAGGCGCCGCGGCGGGGGAAGACGGTTATCCTGCCAATCGCCCGGTTCGGCCGCGAGACGACAGGCATGGCCTACCGGATGGACGACGTGCCGCTGCCGCTCACGGCGGTGGACCCAGGGACCTTCCCCACGGCCGAGGCGACCCTCACCGACCTACGCCGCCGCCTACCGGCCGGTTGACGCTGAGCAGGTCTCGTCCGTCAAGCGATCACCTCGCGGATCACCGCGCCGCCGAACTGCGACAACTGCTTAAAACGCCCGCCGTAATAGTACGTCAGCTTGTTGTCGTCCAGCCCGAGCAGGTGGAGCAGGGTGACGTGCAGGTCGCGGACGTGGTGGACGCATTCGACCGCCTCGGCCCCGGTTTCGTCGGTGCGGCCGATGGTGTGCCCGGCCTTCGTCCCGCCGCCGGCGAACCAGATGGTCATCGCCTTCGGGTTGTGGTCGCGGCCGAACGCGGTGCCCATCCGCACGCCGTTGTCGGGCGAACGGCCGAACTCGCCGGCCCACACCACGAGCGTGTCGGCGAGCAACCCCGTCCGCTTCAAGTCCGAAATGAGCGCCGCGATCGGTTGGTCCACCCGGCGGACGAGCGACCCGTGGGCCCGCTCGATGTAGTCGTGGCTGTCCCAGGTGCCGGCGTACAGTTGCACGAACCGGACGCCCTTCTCCAAAAGGCGGCGGGCGAGCAGGCACTTGCGGCCGAACTCGTCGGTCGGCTCGCGGCCGACGCCGTACAAGTCGAGGGTGGCCCGCGGCTCGCCTTCGACGTCGAGCAGGTCGGGCACCACCGCCTGCATGCGGAACGCCAGTTCGTAGCTGGCCATGCGAGCCTGCAGGTCGGCCTGGGCGGGGTGGTCGGCGGCGTGTCGGTCGTTCAGCGTCTTCAGCAGATCAAGGTTCGCCCGCTGGTGGTCCGGGGCGATTTCGGCGGCCGGCTTCAGGTCGAGGATCGGCGAGCCGGTCGCCCGCAGCGGCGTGCCCTGGTGGGACGCCGACAGGAAGCCGTTGCCCCAATTGGCCGCTCCGCCCTGCGGGTACGAAACCTCGGGCAGCACGACGAACCCCGGTAGGTCGCGGTTCGCCGAACCCAGCCCGTAGTTCGCCCACGCGCCGAAGGCCGGGTCGCCGCCGAAGCGGTTGCCCGTGTTCATCTGGTAGAGGGCGGTCGGGTGGTTCACCGAATCGACCTGACACCCGCGAAAGAAGCAGAGGTCGTCGGCCACCGTCGACAGGTGCTCCCAGTTGGCGGCGATGGTCGCGCCGCTTCGGCCGCACTTTTTGAACGCGAACGGAGAGCGAACGTAGTACCGCTTCCCGTTGGACATCGCCGACTGCATTTTGTCGTTCCGCTGGAACTCCTTGAGGTGCAGATCGTCGAGCTTGGGCTTCGGATCGAACGTGTCGATGTGACTGGGTCCGCCTTCCATCATGAGGAAGACGACCCTCTTGGCGCGGGCGGAATGGTGCGGCTTCGGCCCGCGGTCGTCGTCCGCCAACAGGGCGGAGAAGGCGGCGCCGCCGAGGGACGCGCCCAGCCCGTACAGAAATTCGCGGCGCGGGATCATCGGCTCACTCCACGGTCACGAATTCGTTTGAGTTGAACAACACCAGGCAGACTTCGGCCAGACCACGCACTTCGGCGCCGCAATCCGCCGGATGTAGATCGGCGACGAAATCGGCGGCCATTTCGAGCGGTTCGACGTAGCGGAATTTCTCGCCGGTGTTTTCGTCCACCGATTCGCGGTCGATCCGCCGCGGGGCGGCGTTCACCTTGAAGTTCAGCTTGGCGTGACGCGCCGTCATCGCCCGCCAATGGGCCGAGCAGGCGGCGGTTTCGCTCTCGCTCGGCGGCCGACCGAGGGTCCGCCGGAACACTTCCCGGAGCGCGTCCGACTCGTTCTTCGCGTTGCCTAGAGCGGCTGCGGCCAGGGCCACCGAGCGGCGGTAGCTGGCGTCGGAGTTGAACAGCGTGAACGCCTGCGGGGCGATGGTGGCGGAGTCCCGCAGTTCGCAAGAAGACTCTGCGGTCGGCTGGTTGAAGACGTCGAAAAACGGATCGCGCAGGCCGCGAAGCCGCAGGATGTAGAGCGATCGCCGGTGCCGGTCGGCGGGCTTCGGATTCGGCTGCCACGACTCGGCGAACGTACCCATGACCTGCCGCGGTTGGAACGCCGTCTCCGGGTTCATCTCGGGCCGGCAAGGGATGCCGCCCACTTGCCGGTTCAGTTCGCCGGTGGCCGCCAGGATGGCGTCCCGCAATTCCTCGGCGGACAGCCGGCGGGGCTTGAACACGGCGTAACTCGCGCCCAGCGGGTCGAGCCGGGCGAGTTCCGTCAGCTGCGGATGCCGGACCGAGCGGCGGTAGGCCTGGGACAGCACGACGAGCCGATGCAGATTCTTGACCGACCATTTTTTGGCGACGAACTCGCCGGCGAGCCAGTCGAGCAGTTCGGGGTGGGTGGGCTTCTTGCCGGTCGCGCCGAAATTGTTCGGGTTGCCCGCAAGCGGGGCGCCGAAGTGCCACGCCCAGACGCGGTTGACCAGCACGCGGGCGGTCAGCGGGTTGTCCGCCGAGGCGACCCATTCGGCGAACGCGGCGCGGCGACCGCTCACCGCCGTCGGGATTCGACCGCCGTCGCCGCCGTTCGCCGCCGACAGCACGCCGGGCGACACGGCGGCGGCCGGGGCGAACGGGTCGCCGCCGGTTAGGATGGCGGTCGCCTCTAGATCGCCGGCGACGCTGTCCGCGGGCAGGCGGGGCGGCGCGTAGTACGCCTTTGCGGTCGGCGTGCGCCCGCTGTACACGGACAGCGCGACCGGCTCGTAACGGTCCAGCCGCCATATAAGCCGCTCCAGCCCCTTGCGGGCGATCCGCTCTTCCCCCAGGTGCGCCGGCGACAGGTATTTCTCGCGCGGCGACTGCTCGCCGTCGCGGAGTGTATTCGACACCAGCCACTTCGCCTTTGCGGCCGCTTCCGTCTTCATCAGCTCCGCCAGTTTCGCCTCGTAGTAGTTCCGCCGCTCCAATAGGTACTTCTTCTCGTCCATCCCCCGCAGGTTCTCATCGCGGAGGAACACGGCCGGTCGGTCGGCCGGTTGGGTCGTCGCGAACACCGCCTGGATCGAGTAGTAGTCCTTGGTGGGGATGGGGTCGAACTTGTGGTCGTGGCAACGGGCGCATTGCAGCGGCTGGGCGAGGAACGTCTGACCGACCGAATCGGTCACGTCGTCCAGGAATCGCTGGCGGGCGACCCGGGGCACCTCCATGCCGGTCAGTTCCCACGGGCCTGTGCGGAGGAACCCGACGGCGATCAACGCCTCCGGGTCGTCGGGGGCGATCTCGTCGCCGGCGAGCTGTTCCTTCACGAACTGGTCGTAGGGCTTGTCGGCATTGAAGCTGCGGACGACGTAGTCCCGGTACCGCCACGCCGAGCCGCGCTCGTAGTCATTGGCGAAACCGGACGAATCGGCGTACCGCGTCACGTCGAGCCAGTGTTGGGCCATCCGTTCGCCGTAGTGCGGCGACCCGAGCAACTGCTCCACGACTTTCGCGTACGCAGCCTCGTCGGCGTCCTGGTCGCTCAGGAAGGAGTCGACCTCCGCCGGCGTCGGCGGCAGGCCGGTGAGGCCGAGCGTAACGCGGCGCAACAATGTTCGGCGATCGCCCGGCGGGGCCGGCGTCAGTTTGCGCGCGGCAAGGCCGCGGTCGAGGAAGGCGTCGACCGAGTTCCCGACGGCGGCCGGTCTCGACGCCGGGCGGAACGCCCAAACGTCCGCTGGTTGATAGCGGCGCTCCGTCCAGTCGGCCGACAGGCCGCCGCTTGTTCGCACCGCCACGCCGTCCGCCTTCCCCGCCTTCTTCAGCTCCGCGATCCGCGCGTCGGTCGGCCAAGGGGCGTCCGACTCGATCCACTTCTTTAAAGCCGCGAGTTGCTCGACCGTGAGCTTGTCGTTCTCCTTGGGCGGCATGACCGACCAGTCGGCCGACGCTCGCGACGCCGCCAGCCAAAGCGGGCTGTCGTCCGGCTTGCCGGGCGCCACCGCCGCCTCGCCGCTGTCGCCCCCGGCCATCAGACCGCCGCGCGTCCGCAGGTCGAGGCCGCCTTTCCGCTTGCCTGGCTCGCCGTGGCAGGCAAGGCATTTTTCCTGAAGAACGGGGAGGACCTGTTCGACGAACTGCTGCTCGGCGACCGCCGTCGCGGGCTTATCCGTCGCACCGACTTCCAAACACGGAAACAGACAGCACAGCGTCAGCAGAAGGTTTTTGCCGTTCATCACGCAGGCCCTCTTCCCGGCGAACAGCCCGGCCGCCGCGGCGACAGGGACGGCGGCGCGGTCAGCCCGCTCGTCTCGTACACGATAAAGAAAAACCTGGGCGGGGAACGGCCTGGGGTCGGCAGGCGTTGACGCCGTCCCACGTCCGACGGTCGAACAATTCAGGGAATGGATCGTGCGTCGCCGCTCGCTGCGCGTTCCGCCGCCCAACATGCAATTTCCAAGGAAGTAAATTTTACTTTACGGCTGCGAGACGGACAGGCAACGGTGATCGGTCTTCGACCGAGATTAGCCGGAACGCTCTGCCGGCGGAGAGGCGAAAGGCCGCGTGGTTCGTCATCGTCGTCGAACGGCGCGATGGAAAGCTTGTTCCTTGGCCCCCGGCGCTCAAAGGACATGATCGTCCCGTCGTGAGTCGACGCTACCTTTTCGCCGCCTTCTTGTTCAGATCGACCAACATCGCCTTGTGTTCGTCGATGATCTTTACAAGCGTGTCTTTCAGATCGGGCGAAGGTTTTTCCGACAGGCGCAGTTCGGCGTACAACGTCCGTTTCAGATGCGGCCGGTTGGTGATGGTGTCGACGACGGCCGAGCGAGGATCGCCCTCGTCCGCCAATTCAACCAGCAGACAGATGCCGTTCTCCCCGAAATCGGCGGGAGTGACGCTTCACTTGGTCGTGATCTCAACCATTCGCCCAACGACTTATTACGTCGGCGTGAAAGTTCATCGGACGGTGTCGACGATTTGAAGTACCACCGGAACGGATTCTTAGCCCTGAAAGGGCGGCCCTCCGCCAGCCCAGGGCGTCGCCCTGGGTGTAAGACGAATCCTGGCGGAGAAGCCCTGTAATGGCGCGACGATCGGACGGCGCGGACCTCGGCGGTCGTAAGGTCGACGACGACTCCGGCCGTCGTCGCGCCCTTGCAGGGCTTCGCCGTCAGGTGGGGTTCGTGTTTCCCAGGGCGACGCCCTGGGCTGTAAGATGGCCGCCCTTTCAGGGCTAAGACGAATCGCCCGGACAGCGTCGGCGATAGATGTAAAGTTCCGGCGAACATCCATGCCGACGTAATATGTGTGGAGCATCGGTCGCAGCCCGCGCCGGCAAAGGCGCCTCTCGCAGGAGAATTGCGGCCAGAATTTCAGCGTCTGGCGTCTGATCAAGCACCGGCGCCCCTTCAACGGCCGCCAACCGTTGGGAGGTCGCATCGCAGTCGCCAGCTCCGCATTGCAGCAACACCAGCAAGGAGACGCGCAACTCATGCTTTGAACGCCGCGCCAACAATCCCCCGTGACTTGCTGGTCGCCGAAAAACAAAGGTTTTTTTGCCGACCCCCTGACCGATCGTCCAGCAGAAGATGGGGCGTCAGGCGCGGCGGCGGTCGGTGCGGCGCGGGGCGGCGGCGGGTTGGAGGCGGACGCCGGGTTGCGGGGCGCGGGCGGTCGCCGTCGGTCGGGTCGCCAGCAGCAGCCAGCGGCCGTCGCCAAGGAAGGCGCGGGCCGTCGCGGGCGCGCCGCCGCGGCGCAGCAGGCCTCGCAGCACCGCCCACGCGACGGTGGCGTCGGCCTCGCGGGACAGGTCGGCCTCCGCCAGCAGAACGCCGCCCGGCCGTACCAACGCCAGGCAGTCCTCAACCCAGCGGAACGCCGCGTCGCCGCTTGACCACGACGTCGCCACCCCGACGTACCGGACCGCCGCCTCGGCCAACCGTTGAGCCGACCCTTCCAACCAGCGGACGTGCGGTCGGCGGGCCGACCATCGCCGGCCGTCGACGCTCGCTGGCAGCAAGACCGTCGCGTCGGCCGCCTCCAGCGGGGCGTCGCCCTCAAGCCAGCCGGCCAGATCGCCGGCGGCGGCGGGCACGACCAACAAGGGCGCCGGCGGCCACGGCACGCCTCGGCCGCGCGCCAACGCGGCGGCCGTCGACCACGCGAAGGGGGCGGCCCGCCGAGCGTCCGGGGGCGAGTGGTCCGACCCCAGCGGCGCCGGCCACGTTCGATCTAGCACCCAGTCGAACGTGGGTAACGTTCGCTTGGCGTCGCGCCGGTCCGTCACGAAGCATCCTCCATCCGCTTCATCGTATCGTCGATGGGAAGAGGGGCGGTGAACGTGTTCCGCGTCAGACGGGAAGGATGGGCAAAGTACTGGCCGGGTGCGTCCGGTCGATTGGACATCGTCGGAAGAGACCCTTTCAGTGGACCAGCGCGAGCAATCGCGCCAGCCGGCAGGATCGGATGCGAGGTCGGCGAACGGTGGGTCAGTGGTCGTTCGGGATGAACGGTTCGTTCGCGGCCAGCGGGGCCGACGCGACCACGAACCTCATGAAATCGGGGAGGGAGCCGACCACGGTCAGTTCGGCGGGCGGGTGCGACCGTTGCCGCTGGCTGACACCCAGCGCCGCAGCTTCACTGGCCCAACCCGAGGCTAGCCAGGTCGCATAGGGAACGAACGTGGCGGCCCCGCGCCGCGCCGGTTTACGGCGGGCGTTGCCGGAGTTGACCGGGGAGACCGCGAGCCGGTCGTGGTGAGCGGCCTTTAGGGCGGCGGCGTCTACCGTCAGCACCACTTGGGGCCGCGGCGCGCAGGCGGCCCGCTGCCGATCGAGCCGATCGGGATCGAGCCAGAAGAAGACGCGACCGTTGACGAGGGCGTACCACTCGGCGGGCGTCAGGCCGACCAGACAGGCTTCCAACGCCGTCGGCGGCATCGGCTTTTGGTCGCGAATCTGAACGCCGTCGGGCAGGACGTGGTGGTCCCAGCGCTGCGCCCGCTCCAGCCGAACACGGTCGTCGCCGACGAGGCCGGCGCGGTGGAGAAGGTCGCTGGCGCACAGCAGGCCGTCGCGTTGAATCGACGGCCAGTTCGCCGCTTCGGCCAAGTGGTAGACGCGGCTTGGTAGTTCCATCGGCTGGGACTTTCTGCTTGCCGCACCGCGCGACTTCTTTTACGGCGTTGGTTCAGCCGGTTTCGGTTCGGCCGGTTTCGGTTCGGCCGGCTTGGGTTCTTCCGGCTTCGGGTCGAACTTGCGGACGATGAGGTCTTCCGGGTCGAACGGCTTTTCGACGGGCGGCGGCGGGTCGTCGGTCAGCAGCGGCCAGTACATCCGCGTGACCGGGCTAAGAATGAAACCGGGGGCGACGGCGTAAAGACTCTTGAGACTGTCGAGCGCCAAGGCCGGTTCGCCGAGTTCCAGGCGGATCATCGCCAGGTTGTAGTGGTAGGTGGCCTCGCGGCCGAGCATCTCGGCGTTCCGTTCAAGACCGGAGAACAAGCCGCCGAGTTGACCTTGGA
>JBOFFD010000527.1:0-1599 GCA_051648425.1 Planctomycetia bacterium | reverse complement strand
ACAACCACAGCGTCACCGTTTCCATCGTCTCCGAAGCCGCCTGCAAGGCGATCGGCGCCAACGCCCTGCTGGTTCGGGTCGGCGCCCTCTTCCACGACGTCGGCAAGATGCAAAAGCCGCAGTACTTCGTCGAAAACGTCGGCCGCGACGCGCCGAGCCGGCACGCGCAGCTCGCCCCCGCCATGAGCACCCTGGTCATCATCGGGCACGTCAAGGACGGCGCCGACCTCGCCGTGCGCCACAGTCTGCCCCAGCCGATCATCGACTTGATCGAGCAGCACCACGGCACGACCGTCGTCGAATACTTCCTCAACCGGGCGACGGTGGAGAACCGCGAGGCAGCCAACCCCGAGGAAACGGTCGACGAATCGCGGTTCCGCTACCCGGGACCGAAGCCGCAGTCGCGCGAAGCGGCCGTGCTGATGCTGGCCGACTGCGTCGAAAGCGCCAGCCGCACCCTTAGCGAACCGACGCCCGCGCGCATCGAAAAGCTGGTCCATACGCTGGCGCTGAACCGTCTTTTGGACGGCCAGTTCAACGAATCGGGTCTTACGCTGAGCGAGTTGCGGGTCGTCGAGGAAAGCCTGGCGAAGTCGCTCAGTTCGGTCTACCACGGCCGCATCAAGTACCCCCGGGCGATGTGACGCCCACTGGCCGGCCGCTCCGAATTGTGGTGCAGCCGTCCCGGCTGCTCCGGCCGGTGTGGGCCTTCGGTTCCATGAGGTTCGTGCAGGCGGGACGCCTGCACCACAAACCAGCGGCCGCGGGCTCGCGGACTTGACGTCGTTCTGGTCGCCGTTCGCGCCGCAGCGTAGAATACCGTTGGAAAAGAACGATCGGCCGCCCCCGCGCCTCGCGCTGGAAAGCCCGCTCGTCGTTGGACCGATGATGATCGAAATCGAAACAGCCGACCGACAAACCGCCGTCGCCATCGACGCCTCGTGGTTCGTCGGTTTGGCGGAACACGTTTTCGCGGCGGAACTGGTCGAACGGGCGGTGCTCAGCGTCGCCTTCGTCGACGCGGCCGCCATTCACAAATTGAACCGCCGGTTTCTGAGCCACGACTACCCGACCGACGTCCTCACGTTCCCTCTCTCGGAGGACGACGCGGTGATGGAAGGAGAAGTGGTCGTCAGCACCGATTTCGCGGCGGCGGCGGCGGTCGGCTACCAATGGCCGGTGTCGATGGAGGCCGGCTTGTACCTTGTCCACGGCATCCTGCACCTGTGCGGCTACGACGACGGCGACGACGAAGACCAGGCAGTCATGCACCGTCGGCAGGAAGTGCTTCTGCGCGACTACCTCAAGACGCCGCGCGGATCGGTGTACGCCGGCCGACCGTTGCCGCCGGCCCCGCCCGTTCGGCCGTACGAACCCGACCCCGAGCCGCCCTCGTCGGCCTCCCCCCCCGACGACGACGCCGTCCCCGCCGCCGACGGTGCCGTATGATCGTCCTCTTGGCCGCGACCTTGCTCGGCCTGTTCTTCGGCTCGCTCATCCTGACGGCTCTCGCCGATTATTCGCGCAGCAAGCTCGAAAAGTACTGCGCCGTTCGCAAAGCCCGAAAACTGGGCGACATCCTTGAACACGACGACGACG
>JBOFFD010000526.1:0-1972 GCA_051648425.1 Planctomycetia bacterium | reverse complement strand
CAGCGAATCGGAAATGTGCGGCAACGCCATCCGCTGCGTCGGCAAGTTCCTCTACGACCACGACCTCGTCCGCAAGCCGGAACTGGTCGTCGAAACCGGCCGGGGGCCGTTGGTCGTCGCGCTGGAAACCGCCGGCGGCCTTGTCCAACGGGCGCGGGTCAACATGCGGGCGCCGATCTTGGCGTCGGCCGCCATTCCCACGCTGTTGCCCGGCGACCCGCCGATCGACCGGCCGCTGGTCGTCGACGGCCGAACGCTGGCGGTGACGTGCGTTTCGATGGGCAACCCCCACTGCGTGACGTACGTCGACGAATTGAACGACGACTGGGTGCTGGGCGTGGGGCCGAAGATCGAACGGCACGAAGCCTTCCCGCGGAAAGTGAACGCGGAGTTCGTGCAGGTGTTGTCGCCGACGGCGGTTCGGATGCGGGTCTGGGAGCGGGGCAGCGGCGAGACATTGGCCTGCGGCACGGGCGCCTGCGCCGTGTGCGTAGCCGGCGTGTTGACGGGGCGGACCGAACGACGAATCACCGCCGAGCTGCCGGGCGGCCGACTGGAACTAGAGTGGAACGAAGCCGACGGCTGCGTCTATATGACCGGCCCCGCCGCCGAAGTATTTTCCGGCGAGTGGCCCTCGGCCTGATTTCCGCTGCTTGGCGCGAACCACCGCCGCCGGCATCCGCCTCAACCACGCTGCGTCCGCCCTTCACGAAGGACGACCGCGCCATAAACCAACCAAAGCCGCCGCGGGACCATCCAAGCCCGCCGCGACCGCGCCGCTCCCGTAGCTCAGTTGGATAGAGCAGCGGATTTCTAATCCGCCGGCCGCTGGTTCGAGTCCAGCCGGGGGCGCTTTCCTCAGCCGTCGCCAAGTTTGTTCCGTCGTCCTCAACTTCTTTCGTTTCAGTAGTTTCGGCCGATGAACCTTGGTCATACCTGCGATGGTCGTCTTCTTCTACCATCGTCACCGTTCGGCACGTTTTGGCCGTGGGAAGGGCACCCATTGCGGCACCCAAAACTGAGTTTGTCGTCGTCGCAAGTTGTTTGACGGACGGTTTGTCGGGATCAGGGTCGTCGGAAGCGGTACGGTTTTCGCGATCTCCGAAGGGGCGGATCGCTGAGTCGTCCGTGCCGGTCAAGGAAGACTGAGGACTGTCCTTCAGAAGGTTGGAATGGAAGCTGGGCAGGCGGGCGACCGCGCCGGTCAGGTCGAACAGGTCGAGCTTGCCGTAGACGTTGCTGGTCAGCCTCGGGTCGGAATGTGGCGCCAGCTTTTGGGCGGCGACCAGCGGCACGCCCGCCCGGTGCAGCGACGTGATGAACGTCACCCGCAGGGCGTGGAAGTCGACCGTCCCGGAATCGGCGGCGGCGCCGATGCCGGCGGCCGCGAGGTCGACCCTCAGCATCTCGGCCGTGTTCACCTTGCCGACCCACTGGAACGGCCGGGCGTTAGGGGCGCTCTCCCGACCGGCGAACCATTCGGCGAGCCGGGCGACCAAACTTGCGTGAAGCGGCAGGTAGGTTTCCGTCCGGTTCTTCGCCACCGACGCCCGGACGCGCACCGTGCGGCCGTCGAGGTCGAAATCGGTCCGTTTCAACTTCGCGATTTCGCCGTGGCGCAGGCCCGCCATCGCCGCAAGGGGGTATACCGTCGCCCGCGTCGGCCCGTCGGCGGCCCCGACGGTTGGACCGGTTTCGGCAGCCGCCAACAGCGTCGCCAACTCTTCGGTCGTCAACGCCCGGCGAACGTGCCGTTGGTCGGTCGCTTCGTTCCGCTTACTCAACGTCGCCAATGGATCGCGTTCCGCCCGGCCGACCTTCACCATCCAACGAGTGAACATCCGCATTGCGGTAAGCCGATGGTTCCGCGTCGTGGCGCTAGCGTCCGTCGGAACCCGCTTCCGCCGCCACTCCGCGATGGCGGCCAGGTCGTTGCTACTGCGCGGCCGGATGGGGGCGCCTTCCTTCCGCC
>JBOFFD010000525.1:0-2365 GCA_051648425.1 Planctomycetia bacterium | reverse complement strand
GTCCAACAGCTCGCCGATTCGTGGATCGGTGCGGCGCTCGTGCGTCAACTTGGCCAGCATTTCAAGCTGCGCCGCGCGATGCTCGGCCCCGCCCGCCGGCAGGTACGTTTGCTCGTCCCAGCCCAGCACGGCGCCGATCGACCCCAGAACGGCGGTCTCTCGGGAACGAGTCGTCAAATCCTCGTAAGCTTGCTTCGGCGTCATCGATCCGCGTTCCTTCAGAAAATCGGCGACACCATCGATGGGGCCGCGTGTTTATAATGGAGTCGACGCACTGGGGACGGTCCGCCTCCGCGAACCGCGCCTAGTTTATGGGAGCGACGCCGGACGTCGCTTTTTTCCAAGGAATGAACCGCATGCACGACGCACTTGCCCGCCCGTTCCTCGACCGCCGCTTGGCGGCGATCGTTGCACTTCTCCTGTCGACGGCCGCTTCGTCGCTCGCCGCCGACGCGGTCGACGCCGTCTTGACGAACGGCGACGGCTCCGCCGTCCCGCTTGAAAAGCTGACCGGCGACAAGGCGACGGTCTTAGTGTTTCTTTCGACCGAATGCCCGATCTCGAACGGCTACGCGCCACATCTGAATGAACTGGCGGCCGGCTTCAAACCGAAGGGCGTGGCGCTCGTCGGCGTGTATTCGTCGGCGACCGTCGGCCTGCGGGCGATGGAGGCGCATCGCAAGGAATTCCAACTCGCGTTTCCCGCGGTCCGCGACGCCGGCGGCGCCCTCGCCCGGACGACGGGTGTTCAGATCACGCCCGAAGCCGTCCTACTCGACTCAGGCCGCCGCGTGCGGTACGTCGGCCGAATCGACGACCGTTTCAGTGAACGGGCGGGCGTCGCAAGAGACGTTTCAGACCGGACGTTGGAAGAGGCGGTCGACGCCGTTCTGGCGGGGCGCGACCCGGAACAGCAGCGCGTGAAGCCGATCGGCTGTCCGCTGACGACGACGCTCGGCGCCAAGACTAAGACCAGCGGATCGGAGAACGCGCCGACGTATGCGAAGGACGTGTCGCGGGTTTTGCAGGAGCGGTGCGTCGGCTGCCACCACGACGGCGGCGTGGGGCCGTTCGCACTCGAAACCTACGACCAGGCGCGGGCGTGGTCGGACGATATCGTGGCGTTTACGAAGAACGGTAAGATGCCGCCGTGGAAGCCGGTCGCCGGTTGGGGTGAATTCCACAGTGAACGGACGATGCCGCCGGCCGAGCGCGACCTGCTGGCGCAGTGGGTGAAAGGCGGCATGCCTGAAGGCGACGCGAAGGATCTGCCGCCGCCGCTCACGCACGAAACCGGTTGGCGGTTGGGCGAGCCGGACGTGGTGTTGCAGTCGGGCGAGCAGTATAAGATCGCCGCCACCGGCCGCGACGAATACCGTTGCTACGTGCTGCCGACGCACTACGACCACGATTTGTACGTGCGCGGCTTCGAGGTTCGGCCGGGCAACAAGCGCGTCGTCCACCACGTCCTGACCTTCATCGACGCCGGCGACGGCGCCAAGAAACTCGACGCCGCCGATCCCAAGCCCGGCTACGCCAGCGCCGGCGGCCCGCCGGGCTTCCTGCCGATCGGCAGTTTGGGCGGCTGGGCGCCGGGCGGCAGCCCGCGCTTCTTCATGAACGGCGCCGCCCGCGTTCTGCCTAAAAGCGCCACGGTCGTCATCCAGGTCCACTACCACCCGACCGGCAAAGAGGAATTCGACAGCACCTCCATCGCCCTTTACCTGATGAAGGAACCGCCCAAACGGGTGCTGCGGTCGACGATCGTGACGCCGCCGGGCGCCCGCTTCAGCGGCATGCGCATCGAGCCGGGCGACGCGAACTACACCATCGGCGGATCACGCACGCTCAAGACCGACACGCTTCTTACCGCGATCACGCCGCACATGCATCTCTTAGGCAAGGAAATGAAACTCACCGCGACGCTGCCGGACGGATCGGAGAAGCGGGTGCTGTGGATCGACGATTGGGATTTCAATTGGCAGGAGACGTTCCAACTGAAACAGCCGCTGCTGCTGCCGGCGGGGACGCGGATCGACCTGCGGGCGCGGTACGACAACTCCGCCGACAACCCGTCGAATCCGTCGCGGCCCCCGAAACTAGTTCAGTGGGGCGAAGGGACGACCGACGAAATGTGCATGGCGTTCCTCGAAGTGACGACGCCGCACGAAACCACCCTGGCCGCCGCCAAGCCGCCCTCCGGCGGCGCGATGCTGCGCGAGCTTTTCTTAGACCCGCTGTACGACGGCGCCCGCGCCCGCCTGAACCTCTGGCGCGACGCGAACCGTAAGAAAGAGTGATGGCATAGCCCGCCGCGCGAGCAAGGGATTCCTTTTCCGATCGCCGAATTAGGAACCGAAGATTC
>JBOFFD010000524.1:0-3899 GCA_051648425.1 Planctomycetia bacterium | reverse complement strand
ACCGAAGTTCGTGAAACGACGAACGATTCGCCGGACGATGAACCAACGACGGAAGAAACGTCGGCGCACGGCGCATTGTGGGGGCCGTTGCGCATTCCGTTGGACGAAGGCGAACCGGCGCTCCGCGACAATTTATGGGTTTTCGGGGTGGTCGCGCTCGCGTTCGCGATCTGTTTCTTCATCTTCCGCGTCGTGAATCCGGTCGACAGCGGCCGGCTCGGCGGATTGATCCTGCCGGTCTGGCTCGGCGTCTTCGCGGTGACGGCGCTCTTGGGCGTCACGAACCCTTTGTTCACCCGACGACCGGGTTTTTTCGACGAAATGCTGGCGACGACGTTGGAACCGCGGGAGATGCTTCAAGGAACCGTGTTCGTCAGTCTGCCGGTTCTTCTTAGAGTGTACGTCATCCCCTGGATGTTGAGTCTGTTGTGGGGGCCGGGGAATCCGATCGGCATCTTAGGCGCGGCGCTGCTCGCGACGGCGTTCGGCGCGCTGCTCTTGGCGCTCGGAAATCTTTGTTCGCTGGTCGACCATCGGCCGCTCGCGCGCATGGCGCCGACGATGGCCTTCGGGCTGGCGGTGGCTATCGGTTTCGACTTCCTAGGACCGGCGTTTCAGAAACTGGGCGACGTCGACGGCGCGGGCGTCGTCTTGGCGGTCGCGGGATTCGCCGCCCTTCTTTCATTCTTCGCCGTCCGGCGGCGGCCGACCCCTTGGTCCCTCGGCGTCGGCTTTTTCTCGCTGCACGTCTTACTCGTGGTGTTTTTCTGCGGACTGCCGGCGGCATGGTCTCCCTCGCCGTGGCGACCCGAAGGAATCGAATCGACGATGAACGCGGTGTATTGGCTGCGAACGCTGCTTCTGGACGTCGAAGACGAACAGTTTTTCAATCCAGGCTGGACGTTCGCCGCCGGCTATTTTTTCGCCGTCGTGCTGCAACTCGTCTTGGTTTGGAGATGGACGATTTGGAACTTCGACGGCCTCGTCGGCCGGGCGACTCGGTAAGATTTCGCGACGCGCCGCAGGATCGCCGGCCGCGTTCTTACTTCGGCTCGCTTCGCCAGAGGCGGGCCGCCCTCGGCGACTCCATCGGCTGCATTCTTACTCCTAAGGACCGCAGCCAATCCAGTGTGTTCTTTTCCAACGCCTCGCCCACGTCGGTGTCGCTGCTCATCACCATCCAAACGACGCCGTCGGCTTGTTTCGTCCGCGCGACTTCGGCCGCATACGCCTTCCGCCAATCGCCGTCCTGCCAGAACAACGGCAGCGTCAACCGTTTCACCGACGAGCGAAGGTAATAATCGCTCAGTCGCGACGACGTGTACTCTTGAAAAGCCGGGTCGGCGAAGCGAAGGGGCGTCTCACCCGCCTCGACCAGTCCCGTCTGAACGAAAACCAGGTCGTCCGCCGTCGCCTTCTTACTCAGAAACTGGGCGGCGTCCTTCCACATCGCGTCGAACTGAGTGGGGTGTCGCAGCGACTGCGCGATCGCCCACCCCGCCAAGACGAAGCCGACGACTTGTACGAAGACGAACCGGCGGCCGCCGGCCCCCGTGAGACGAGCGACGCCCCACGCGGCGGCCAGAGTGCAAACGACCGAAAACGCCGCCATGTACCGTGGTTGGGTCAGCGACGGCCGATGTCCGACTTCGGCGATCACCGTCAATAGCAGGACGGGCAACGCCCACCAGCCGACGATCACCAGTAAAGTGCGCCCCGCGGGGGCGGTCCTGTTGAGTGCGCCGGCTCCGCTCCCAAAGGGCGGAACGCCCGCCAGCATCGCGGTTCCCAAGAGTACCAGAGCGCCGGAGGGGAAGGCGGCGACGAACGGCGCCAGTACATTCGCACCCGCCCGATGCGTGTTCCATTCCAACACTTCGCGGCGGTCGACGACCAGTTGCAGGTTCGGCCACAACGGCAGCGTCGCACACAAAGTCAATGCGCCGGCCAGTACGATCAAGGTCGTTCTGGCGACGAATGAATTCTTGAGGGTCGATCGTAAGACAACGTCGCCGCGCCGCCACGAGTAAGATCCATGACAGCCCCAGACCGCCGACGGCGTAGAGGTAGTGCGTCCAGGTCAAGAGGACGGTGCAGACGGTCAAAGCGACGAACGCCCTTCCCAACCGGCCCGACTCGACCTCGCGCCATACGAGCGCTCCGCCCGCGAGATAGACGGCGGCGCCCAACGCATACGGCCGCGCGAGAATGGCGTGGAAACTGAAAAGCGGATCGACGGCGACGATCACCGCCGCCGCGCCGCCCCAGCCGGCGCCCAGCCGTCGTTCCCCGACGAACCACGCCGTCGCCACGACGAAGAATCCCGCGGCCAGCGACGGCAGCCGGTACCAAATCTCGGCGGGCGGTCCTTCGGTCGATGTGAAGAATCGGCCCCAACGGGCGGTCTCGGCCGCCAGTTGAAAGTAGAGCGGCGGCGTGGCCGACTGCGTGGCGCACCGCTCGAAAACCATTCCGGGCGTCTTACCCGAGGCGAGATAGTAAGAGACCTGCTCGTCGATCGCAAACGGCGACTGAATCGCGGGACCAACGGTTGATGTAAGAAAAACGGCTTCCGCCGCCAGCAGCAGTGCGAGCGAAACCGTTCGTCGAAGAGCGTGCGCCGTCGGACTATCGGCGGCGGAAAGCTTGGGCGATTCCACGGAGTACGGCTACTTACCGGCGTCGGCGTCGGCGGCGGCCGGCGGATCGGTCTTCGGCGGCGGCATCTCAAACCGACCCACCGGCTCGAAGATCAACCGCACCGGCGTGTCGCGCGGCGGAATCCGCTCGGTCCACGCCGCGAAATTCAGAGACGCATTGTTCTTCGAGCTTTCCCGCGCGACGTCCACCACCGAGCCGGGAAAGTTGGCGACGCACACCAGGTCGCCGTCTTGGCCCAGCCAGACGGTTTTGTCGGTGCCGGGAATCCGGTTGAACCGGCTGCCCGCGAAGACGAACTCGTCAGCCATCGCCTTGCCGTCGGTGACGTCGCGGATCCATTCGCGGGCGTCGATCGTTTGGGTCTTACCGTCGACGGTCCATTCCGCCGTCACTCGAAGCGTCTGACCGATCGGCGGTTGAAACGGCTCGAACACCGCCGGCCGGCCCGGTTTCGCCCCGACCATCAGCAACGCCAGGTGAAAGACGTCGGGCTTCACCTCGGCGGCGAGGATCGATTCATGTTCCTTGGTGCGACGCGGGCACAAGAGCAACTCCAACGGCCCCTCGCGGAAGACCACCACGGCGTCGAGCAGCACCCGCTTCTTGTCAAAGTCGACCTGCAACGTCGGCGACAAGCGCCGGACGCCGGTCGCAGCCGGCCGTTTCGCTTCTTCCGCGGCCGGCGCGATCGTGGTCGCCACCACCACCGCGAACAGCGTTCCAACGAAACGAAGCGCGAGCTTCTTCGACGGCATGGCCGGCCCTCCCTCTATCGACTTTCGACGTCCACCGTTTACATTGGTGCGAAGTATATGGGAACCCTCCGCAACGGTCCGTCCGGCCCGTCGCAGAGGGTGGAAGGTTTTCACTCATGGCGACGACTCGACCACCGCGAATCGCACGGTCGCAACTTCCCGAAGGCGCCAGCCTTTGCGAGTATTGCACCGCGAAATGCTGCCAGTACATCTCGGTGCCGATCACCAAGCCGGAGACTTGGAAGGATTTCGACGAAGTGCGCTGGTTCGTGGCGCATCAAGACATCAGCGTCTACGTCGACGACGGCTCTTGGTACCTGTTGGTCAACCGCGTCTGCAAGCACTTGCAGCCCGACAACCGTTGCGGCATCTACTTCACCCGTCCGCAGATTTGCAGCGACTATTCGACCGACGCCTGCGAATACGACGACGATTTCGTCTTCGGCAAGATCTTCGAGTCGGACGACCAGGTCTTCGAGTACG
>JBOFFD010000523.1:0-2795 GCA_051648425.1 Planctomycetia bacterium | reverse complement strand
GTCGACGCCGTCCTCGCCGCGCTGCTGACGGAAAGGCTGCGCCGCTGATGCTGGAAAGCCTGTTCCTAAACCCGGCGTACTTGGCGGGGGCCGGCCTCGTCGCCGCGCCGATCATCATCCACCTACTGAATCGGCTGCGCTTCAAACGGGTGAAATGGGCCGCCACCGCCTTCCTCTTGGAAAGCAGCCGCAAAAGCCGGCGCCGCATCTTACTGGAACAGATACTTCTCTTAGCGATGCGCTGCCTGCTGGTACTGCTGTTCGTGCTGCTGATCGCCCGGCCGATCGCCGGCGAGCGGTTCGCGGGCCTGTTGGCCAACGGCCGGCGCGTCGACATGGCGGTGGTGGTCGACGATTCACTGAGCACCCGGCAGCAAGTGGGCGCCGGCGACGTCTTCGGCGAGACAGTAAAGATCGTCGACGGCCTGGCCGCCGCCGCGGCGCGGGGCGACGGCCGCCGCGAATGGACCCTCTGGCGCACCTCTCGGCCCGACGCCCCCGACCTGTCGGCCGAAACCGTCGACCCCGGCTTCGCCGACCGCCTCCGCCGCGTGACAACCTCTTGGCAGCCCACCCACTTGGCGACGCCCCCGCACCGGGCCGTCGCGGCCGCCGCCGAACGGCTGCAATCGTCCGACGCCGCCGCCAAAATCCTGGTCTACATCGGCGACTTCCGCCGCCGTGACTGGACCGAAGACGGCGACCTTCCCGCCGCCCTGCGCCAAGCGGCCGCCGCCGGCGTCGACCTCCGCCTGCTCGACGCCGCCCCCACCGCCCCCGCGGCGAACACCGCCCTCGAACGCCTGTCCGCCCGCCCCGCTTCGACGGCCCGCAGCGTGCCGTTCATCGTCGAAGCCCAGGTGCGTCACCACGGGCCGGCCGCCGTCGAACGCCTCGCCATAACGGCGTCGCTCGACGGCCGCCCGCTGCCCGCCCGAGAGACCGACCGCCTCGAACCGGGGGCCGTCGCCACGGTCCGCTTCGACGCCGTCGTCGACCGCCTCGGCCCGCACGGCTTCCGCGCCAGTCTCGCCGGCGACGCCCTTCCCGCCGACGACCGCCGCTGGCTGGCGTTCGACGCCGTCGAAAAAATCCCCGTCCTCATCGTCGACGGCTCGCCGAAACGGACCGAAGGAACCTTCATCGCCCTGGCCCTCGACCCCGGCGGCACGGTCCGCACCGGCATTGAACCGGTCCTGCGCGGACCAGAAGCCCTCGGCCAATCGCTCGACGCCTACCGCACGCTCTTCCTTTTGAACGTGCCGACCTTCGCGCCGAACATGGTCGCCGCCTTGAAGACGTTCGTCGAACGCGGCGGCGGCGTGGCGGTGTTCCTGGGCGATCAAGTCACGCCGCCGGCCTACAAGCCGCTGGTCGACGCCGGCCTGCTGCCCGCGCCGCTGGGACTCGTCCGCACCGAAGCCGTCGACGACCGACCCGACGACGGCTCGCCCGATCTGCAACCGCTGCTGGAACCGATTCCGCACCCGGTCTTCCGCATCTTCGCCGGCGCCCGCAACCCCTTCCTGTCCGACGTCCGCGTCGAACGCTTTTTCACATTGGTCGACGACGCCGTCTTACCGCCGACCGCCGTCATCGCCGCCAAATTCCGCGACGGCGCTCCGCTGGTCTTAGACCACCACGCCGGCGCCGGCCGGTCGCTGCTCTTCCTGACGACCGCGGCGCCGACCTGGAACAACTGGGCGCGGAATCCGAGTTTCGTCGTCGCCGTGCTGGAAATGCAAGCCTACTTGGCCGACCCGCCCGCCGCCGCGCCGGGCTTCGCCGAATCGTTCGTCGGCTCGCCGTGGGTGGTTCGGCTCGACCCCGCGGTGTACCGCCGCGAGGTGCGTTTCGAGCGGCCCACCGCCGACGCCGACGGTGGAACGCCCGCCCCGCCGCCGGTGGAAGTGACCGCCGAGCCGACCGACGGCGGCGCGCTGCGGGCGACGTTGGACGGCGTCGACGAACCGGGCGTGTACACGATGACGCGCGTCCGGTTGGACGGCGCCGTTGAAACGACCCGGCGGGCGTTCAACGTCGACCCGACCGACGGCGACCTCGCCAAAATCGACCCCGCCGTCCTTGAAAGCCGACTGCCGGGCGTCCGCTTCCACTACCATCCCGCCGGAACCGTGCCGACCGGCGACGACGCAGCCCGCTTCGAGCCGCGCGACGCCCTGCTCGCCGGCTTCCTACTCCTCCTCGCCGCCGAACAACTCTTCGCCCGCCGCCTCAGCCGCTGACTATCGACCAACGCCGCTCTTCGCCCTGAAAGGGCGGGGCTTCCAAGGTGTAAAACGTGTTGATATGGGGCGATTGGGTTGCCCGGGAACCCTCCGGGCTGATAAAGACCTTGGATTCTTGACGCCATGAATAGGACAGTTACTGCCATCCGGCAGGCACTAAGAGGCCGTCTTATTATCGACGACGATGATAACCAAGGGTTTTTCCTTGTTTTCGGTCACCTTGAAAGCCCTGGCTCTTGAGGGCAGGGCTTCCAAGGTGTCAGGAGTCGTCTTTCGTAAGTAGTTTGTGGGTCGAGACATGCCCGCCCCTCTTGTAACTGCTTCGCTTCGTCGGCGGCTTCTTAGGGCCGCGCGGCGTTTTCCGATGCATGCCGAGATCCACTTGGGCGGCGATCTTTTTCAGAACTTCGGCGAACTTTGTCTCGCTCATGCCGTTGAAGACCTCCCAATTCGCCGGCGGCAGCGCGATCATCATCCCGTCGTGCGTCTGCTTGATCTCCAGCGCCAAGTAGTAGCCCGACAGTTCGTCCGCCTTCTCCGCGCCGT
>JBOFFD010000522.1:0-3772 GCA_051648425.1 Planctomycetia bacterium | reverse complement strand
TCGGAATCGGGCAGCGTGCGCGGCGGCCGACGGTCGGCGAACTTTTCCTCGGGCAGCACGACGCACTGGTGCTCGTCGACGAACAGTTCCCCCTCGGCGCCGGTGAACAACACCCCGGAGCGCCAACCGCGGCGGGCGGCCGTCGCCGGCGCGGGGCCGCCTTGATGCCAGTGGACCGACACCGGCGGCGCCTCGCCGCGCGAGGGGAACCCGTACTCGATCTGCAAGAGGCCCGGCACGTCGTTGTCGCCGGGGTAGTCTTTGCGGCCGTACGCTTCGATCGTCGCGGGGGCTTCCAGGTCGAGCGACCGGAACACAAGATCGAACCACGGCGAGCCGGCGTCGGCCAGCACGCCGCCACCGAAATCCCACCACCACCGCCACTGGTGATGAACGTGCGACGGATCGTACGGCCGTCGCGGCGCCGGCCCCAGCCAGGCGTCGTAGTCGAGCGTCGCCGGCGGGGCGCCCTCGGCGACCCGGCGACCTGGTTCCGGCCGACGGTCCACCCAGACGTCGACCCGGTGGATCGGTCCCAGTAGGCCGCTTTTCACGACCTCGACCCCCCGCCGGGCCGCGTTCTCGGCGTGCAGCAGGAAACCGGTCTGCGTCGCCGTCCGCGCTCGCGCCGCTTCCTCGCGCAGCACCTTCGCTTCATGGACGGTGTGCGCCAGCGGCGCTTCGCAGTAGACGTGCAACCCCATCCGCAGCGCCATGACGGCTACGACCGCGTGGGTGTGGTCGGGCGTGGCGACGACCACCGCATCCAGCCCGCGGTGCTCCATCAGCCGGCGGAAATCCTGGTAGACCGCCGCCTTCGGAAACACCCGGCGCGCGTCGCCGAGATGCGTCAGGTCGACGTCGCACAGGGCGACGACGTTCTCTTGGGCGACCGCCGCCAAGCTGACGGCCCCGAACCCCCCAACCCCCACCACGCCGACGTTCAACCGGTCGCCGGCGGTGCGTCGGGTTTGGTCGGCCTGCAGGCGGTCGAGAAAGGGGGTGACGGCGCCGGCGGCCGCCACGGCTTTCAGAAACGACCGGCGACCCTTCGGCCGCGGCGCGAGCTCTTGGTAGCGGCAGCAATGGTGGTTCGGCACGGCCGGTTTCCTTCCCAGACGCCTAAGGAAGACGCACGAACGCAACGAGCGGGGGATTCGACCATCCTGAGCGGGTTCTACTGTACCAAACCGCAATGGGGCGCCGTCAAGCCGAACGTGACGGATTCCGTGGCGGACCAAGGAAGTCCGCGGGCGGACGGTTCAGTCGTCGTCGCGCAGCGACCGAATCTTCTCGGCCAGTCGGCAGCCGGCTTTCGCGGCCGCCACCCGCGCCGCCGCCCCGGCCTTTTTCGCGTACGCGGCCCCCACTTCGGGCACCTGCGGCAACGGCGTTCGGCCCTCGGCCGGTTCCATCCCCGCCACGTACACCCGCTCGCCGGCCAGCCGCACCCCTTCCATCGCCCATTCCTTCGGAGTCGTCGCGGCCGTCGCCTCGGCCAGAACCGATGGTTGGTCGACGAGCAGCGTTTCCAGTTCCAGGGCACCGGCTCTCAGGGACGCCGACGAAACCTCGTTCCCCAACAAGCCGTCCCAGAACGAGTGCAGCTTGATCTTTTGCCCTTCGACGCGGTAGAAGGCCGAGTTGCCGCCGCGGTCGCCCTCGGGGAAGCGGTCGCTGAACAAAGCGACGGTGTGCAACGGTTGGTGGACGTCGCCGACGAGGTGAAAGAGCCACGCCAGATGAACCGCGCGGTCGACGCGGTTGCCGCCGCGAACCAGCACCGACGAGGCGGTGATCTGCGCGACGACGTTGGAGGCCGGCGCCGGGTGCTCGGCCGGGTCGATCGGCGAGCCGTCGGGCGCCACGGGGAAGTTGATGTAATGCCACTCGCCGCGGCTGTATTCGTCGGAATGGTGCGACTTGATCCAGTCGGCCCACGTCGACGCCCTTAGGAAGACCCATTCGTCTTCGGAAAAGGCGGCCGGCCGATTGGCGGCCAGGAACTCGTCGTAGTGCGGGTGCCGTTTCAGAACGTCGACGACCCAAGCCCGTTCGTCGGGTTGCAGCCGGCTCCACGCCAACCGGGCGACGACCATGTGCCCTTTCTCGTTCCAACCAAACGCCGGCCCCCCGGCGAGCATCAAACCGTAGACGACCACCAACAGGCCGCGCACCATGACCGAAACCCCTCGACGACCACCGCTGACGGAACACCGTCGTTCGGATACGGAAACCGGCCGCGCGCACCATCGTCCCATCGCTGTTAACACGATGAAGTTTTCATGAGGCCGGCGGCAAACGGCCCTTCATCACTCTTCCGCGATCCACCCGCTCAACTCGTCTTCCTTCGGACCCGAAGTCCCCGTGAACTCGGCCAGGATCGGACGGTGGTCGGAGGCATCCGGTTGGGGGAGGACTTCCAGCCGGCGAACGACCGACGGTTCCGCCGCGCGGAACACGACGTAGTCGAGTTGGCGTTTCGGGGTCGGCGCCGGGTAGGTCGGCAGGGGGTTCGGCCCGGCGGGGGTCGTCCCGTGCGGCCGCAACTCGTTCAGCACGGAATTGGCGGGGATGGATTTCGTAGTTCCAATCGCCGTGGAATGAATGTGGTGTCAGGCGTGGACCTCCAAGCCGGTTTCCGTCGTCGCCCCGATCGATTCGACCACCTCCTCCAGCGCTAGCGGCAGACCTCGACGATCAGGCCCGTCTCGTCGGCCCACTTCCGCAACGCCACTCCTCCACCGAGACTTCTCAATTCGCTGTCCGCAATGGTTCATTCTACCGTGCCGCCTCTCATCATCGCCCCCAGTTGCTGCCACACCTGCGGCAGCGGCTCCAGCATCGGGATGTTTTCCTCGTGCATCCGCTTCAGCGTCGCGTACTGCAACTGAACGAGCGGCATCGCTTTGTCGTTCGCGTCGTTCTGCACAAAGAACCGCGTCGCCTCCATCGCCGCCATGATGAGCGTACTCAGTGTCTCCGGGTTGTCGGGCGCCAGTTCGGCTGTTTTGAAGCGGGCGGCGACCATCCCCAGCAAATGCTCCGAGGGGTCGATACCGGCTGCCGCTTTGAAACGGGCCAGGTCGCGCTGGCTGATCGCCACGCTGTTCCAAACGCGCGGGTCGTCCGGTGAATGCTCGGCCAGTCGTTCGTCGGCGGCCAGCGCCTTGCCGGCGTGGTCGATCGCTTCCGCCGCCCGGCCGAACTTCGCCAGCACGTTCGCCGCGCGGGTGTGCAGGATCGAAGCGGCTCCTAGCGCGCCGGGGTTGTCTGGGGCCACGCTCGGCAGCCAGGCCAAAAATCCTTCAACGGCTTGCAACGGTCCGGCCGCGGCGGCTTCCTCCTCGGCCGCCTCGGCCTCTTGCATCGCGGCCTGCGCCTGCCGGAACCGTTCGTTGGGATCGCCGGCGTTGGGCGTCGCCGCGCCGCCGCCGAAGTCTTGATCCATCTGTTGCAGCAAGCCCGAAAGATAAGAATCAAGCGTCATGCCGGCGTCGCGCATCCGCCGCAGTTCGGCGTGGGCTTTCGGCAGAAGCGCTGCGGCGTCGGCCTGCTTGCCGTGGTTGTACAAGGCTTGAAAGAGCTGCATGAAGCCGCGGACCAGCGTGCCGCCGGCCTCCGCGCTTCCGGGCATCCGCGAGCGTAGCCTGTCGTAGACGGCGACGGCCTGTCGCAACCAGTCTTCTTGTTCTTCGGGAGAATCCGCGACCGAACCAAGCCGCTCGAAACTGACGCCAAGGTCGCGTTGGGCCTGGACGTCGTCGGGCAG
>JBOFFD010000521.1:0-1531 GCA_051648425.1 Planctomycetia bacterium | reverse complement strand
CCGAAGGCCATTTCGGCGACCGGAACGACGGTGTAATACTTCTCGCGGACGTCGACGTTGGTGGCGGTGCCGCTGGAGTTGGTTTCCAAGAGGTTGGTGCGGAAGTCGCCGGCCAACAGCGAACCGTAGGCCGAGCCATAAACGTTGAGGCCCATGCCGATGGCGTACTGACCGCCGCCGCCGACGCGAAGGCCGGCGCCGTCGAAGTTGATGTCGCTCTGGACGTAGGCGTTGTCGGCGTCGGCGCCGTTGTACAGCACGCTAAGATTCTGGTCGATCCAGGCGAACCGGCCGCCGCCGGTGAGCCAAACCTTGAGGCACTCGCCCGGCTCGAAGTGGCGGGTGACTTCCAGGTCGACGACGTCGTAGTCGAGGTTGGTGCCGGCGTCGGCGCTGGTCGCCTCTTCAATGATCGCGGGCGAGGTCAACGTGGTGTAGAGGGTGCCGCCGGCCGGGGCCGCCAGGCCGCGCTGGTCGTCGCTGTGGAAATAGGTGTAAACGCCGCCGACGGTCCATTCTTCGCCGCCGACGCGGTAGCCGGCGCCGAAGCGGAAGCCGCTGGCGGTCTCCCAGTCGGCCGATTCGACGGTGCCGTTGGGTCGGCCGTTGGCCGAGCCGTCGACGATGGCGAAATCGAGGGCGCGTCGGCGGGGCTTCCAGAGCAGCCAGTCGCCGGTGAAGAAGAGGCCGCCCTTGCGGAAGCCGTGTTCTTCCAAGTGGGGCAGTTCGCTGTGGGCGTCATGGGCGCCGTGCGTCTCGTGTTCGGCCATGAAGGCGGGGTCGTGGCCGACCGAATGGTGGGCCGCGCCTTCGCCGATGGCTTCGCTCTCGGCGGCGTTGCGGAGGCCGACGCCGCCCGCGGCCGGCGAAATGCCGGGCAGGGTGGCCGTGGTGCCGCGCGGGGTCGCGGCGGACGCGCCGGCGGGCAAGCCGGCGGGCAGGCGGCCGGGGACTGAGGCGTTGCGGAATGGCGGAGCCGGCTTCGCCGACGACGGGCTGGGGGGCACGACGAATGCATCGGGCAGCGCCAGGCCCGGCTCGACGTTCGGCTCGGCGGCTGAAATCGGGCCGAAGGCCGACCCGACCAGGCCGCAGGCGCATACGGTGGCTGCGTACGCCGACAGACGTACTCGTCCGATCGAACGTGCTAGCTTGCACGAATCCATGGTACTGGCTCCTTGGACGCGCGCCCGGGGCTTGGCCGCGCCGAGCCGTCCAACGACCGCGCCGCACCGCCACTGCGGTCGGGGCGCACGTCGTCGACCTCGGCTGCCGTGCCGGACCGTCGCCTTTGGCGTCGTTTTAGATTGAAGGCGGAAAACTGGAACTCGCGGGGGATCAATAGAGCGGCGTCGACTTCCATGCAAGAGCAGTTTCCAAAAAAAATCGACGGCCCGCCGAAGGCCGCGCTTCGATCGGACGCCGACGCCCCGTGACGGTACAACGACGCTCGGCGGCCCACGCGATTCGACTCTTTCCGAAACGGATTTCCACGGACGATGCGCTTCGACTTGCAATGCGGTTCCGAAAC
>JBOFFD010000520.1:0-11248 GCA_051648425.1 Planctomycetia bacterium | reverse complement strand
ACCGGCGCCGAGACGCGGTTCTGGCTGGGGGTCGCCGGCCAGCACGGCGTCGACATCGTCAGTCTGCCCGACACCGCCCGCAGCGACCCGGCGATCACTTTCGGCCTGCAGGTCTTCGCGCCGCTCGACGACCACTTCGCCCTCTTCGGCCAGGGCAACTTCGTGACGCCCTCCGACACCGGCACCCTCGACGCCTACCTGGGCCTGGCCTACCATTTCGGCGGTGCGAACGAACACCGCACCCACCGCTACGCCCCCGTTCAGGCGGTGGCGAACAACCCAACCTTCGCGCTCGACCTGCGCAGCCGCTGACCCCCCCCCGCGCTTTCGCCAAGAGATCTTCAAGATTTCCTCGTTAGCCGCCGCTTTCCTCAGCGGCGCGACCTTTTTTTTCCCGTCGCACGTTGCAAACGAAGGACGAAGGCTCGCCACGCGGCGAACTCGTCTTGCATGATCCGCGAAGCCCGAACATAGCAGGGCGAAATCGGCGTTCCACCGGATCGGTCGGATCGAAAACGCCTTCACCGACGCTGGACGAAGGCTCTCCGGCCCGTCCGCCGCCAACACCGTGCTCGATCGCGGTCGAGGGCGTCCGTCGGACGGAGCATAAGGGGCAGATGCGCATGTTCGACAAGATCGTGAAGCTGATCAAGCGGGCGGCGGGCGGCCCGCAGCGTCGTTCCCAACTCGACGTCGTCCGTCGGTCCAACGCCCCCCTCGCCGGCCCGATCGCCGACGGCCTCGACGAAGCGATGGCCCTCAAGCTGACCTCCACCGAGGCCGCCTGGGTCGACAAGATCGAAGCCCTCCGCCGCAAGTTGGCCGCCAGCCAAGAATCGGTCACCATGATCGATTACGGCGCCCGCACGAAGGACGGCACCGTCAGCCTGGAGGAAGCCGCCAAGGGCCACTCGCACCAGGTTTCGATCGCCAAGGCGACAACCTACTGCAAGAAGAAGCGGTTCGCCCTGCTCTTGTTCAAAATGATCCGCCACCTTCGGCCGAAACAATGCCTGGAACTGGGCACGTGCCTCGGCGTCTCGGCGGCCTACCAGACCGCCGCCCTCGAACTGAACAACGCCGGCCACCTCATTACGCTGGAAGGCGCCGACGCCTTCGCCCGCATCGCCGGCCAGAACCTGCGGGAACTCGGCCTGTCGCGCTGCACCATCCGCACCGGCCGCTTCCTCGACACCCTCGGCCCGGTCTTGAACGAATACAAGCCGTTCGACTACGCCTTCATCGACGGCCACCACGACGAAGCGGCCACCATCGAATACTTCCATCAGCTTTCGGGCTTTCTGACGAAGGAAGCCGTGCTGGTCTTCGACGACATCGACTGGTCGGACGGCATGAAGAAGGCGTGGGCGACGGTCATTCAAGACCCGACGGTCGCACTGTCGGTCGACCTGCAGAACATGGGCGTCGTGGTCGTCCGCAAGGGCGCGACCACCGGCGGCTTCCAGTACAAGCTCGCCTCGGCCGCCTGACGACGCCGACCGCCGGTTGAATCTGAAAAATGAGAAAAGACGCGGATTTCGGTCCGCGTCTTAGTTTTTCTTGGACGACCGAGCCGCGTCGATCTTCGTCGCGGTGAACGTCGATTGGTCGCCGTGGTGGAAGTAGATTTTTCCCACGAGTACGCCGTTTTCGATCCGCGCCCAGCCGCGGCCCATCACGTGGTCCATTTCGTCGTTCCCATCGAACGTCCATTCGATCTTCGGAGGCCCGCCGTCGGATTCCAGCGTGCAGCTCATATCACCGTAGACGTAGCCGAAATGAAACCCACCGCCGAGGTTTTTGGTGAACTCGACGTATCCATCCTCTTCTTCGTTCACGTAGTCCTGGTCCCATTGGTCCATCTCGGTGATGCGCCAACGGCCAATGAACGGATTCGCACTTTTCGCTTTCGCCATCGCAGCGTTCCCGAAATTCGCTTCTTAGTTCCATGCGGGACGGCAAGCGGCCGCAAGCGGTCTTACTCGACCGCGTTTTCCTTCATCCGTCGGGTCGCCTCGTCGGGGTCGAAGGCGTCGGGCTCGAAGCCGCCCTCATACCATTCCATGAACTCTTCGTGCCGATCGTGCTTCGGGTCGGCGATCGCCGCCAGAAACTCGTCGTAGCCCCAGACCCCGCCGACGTCTTCCGGCGGGCACGCCCGCTTGCCGCCGGTGCAGACTGGATACTTCACGGCGGGGTCGGCCGGCGCCACTTCCTCGACCTCGATTTCGTGCAGCCACGAATCGCCGAAATCGTACTCGTACTCGAACCGGAACTTCTTACCCTTCTTCGGCGTGATTCCGCCGAGCGTCGTCGTCAGGGAATCCTTGTACCCCAGGTCGAAGAAGTTGTCGCTCATGAGCAGCGGATCGCCGTACAGATCCTTGCCGATGACGAAATGGTGCAGGTGGGAGTTGGTCCAACCCATCGACGCCTGGATGTGGTCGTGCAGTTCGTCTAGGTTGCCGTCTTCGACGACGATCCGCCGCCATATCGTCGGGTGGGAATCCATCAGCGTAATCTTGAGCCGATAAACCATCCCCTCTCGCGAGCCGCCCCCGTCCGCTCCATCGGCAGACGCTTCAGCGCCGGCGGCTTCGGGTCCGGCCTCGTCGATCACCTTTTGGAACGCCGCCGCCAAGTTCCGCCGGGCGGTCGGGTTGCCCGGCCCATCCTTGGCAGCCTTGGCCAAAACGGCGTCGGCCTCCTTCCGCTTGAACAGGAACGCCTTCGCGGTCGTCCCGTCGAGTTCCAGGTCGCCGGCCCGCTTCGGCAGCAGCTCGGCAAGCGCCCGTCGCTGCGCCGGCGTCAGTTTGACCGAAATCTCCGTCGCCGATCCTTTGTCGCGGGGCACGATATCCTCCTCGAGTTCGGTCGATCTTAGTCCTGCTCCGGTTCCGACCAGACGCGCACTTCGCCGTCGTCGTCCACGTCGACATGGACGACGTTCGGCTGGCAGCAGACCGGACAGTCTTCGACGTATTACGTCGGCATAGATGTAAGTCGGCTGTCGTTGCCAGCGGACACGGCGTGCGAGCCGTCGCGGTTCTACTTACATCCATGCCGACGTAATATGTCTGCCGCGACCCTTCCGTCAAGTCGATCGGCACGACGATTTCCTCGCCGCACCCGTCACAAAGGTACACCGCTTCGTCGTTCATCTTCCGCTCGCATTCTCGTTCAGGGGAAACCGCCGAACCGCCGTACCGGCGCCGAGAATCACCCACGCGGACGTGCTTCGGTCGCGTGCGTCAGACCTCGAATATAGCCGTACGCGAACAGCCGGCCAAGCATGGTGTAGCCCGGTTCGCCGTCGTCCTCGCCGACGAGTTGCGGCACGTGGTCGGGGCGTATCGGACCCTCGAAGCCGATCTCGCGGTACGCCCGCATCGCGGCGGCCATATCGGTCGGCCCGTCGTCTTGGAACGTCTCGACGAACGACGTCGGCCCGCCGCGGACGTCGCGAAAATGCACGTACGCTATCTGACCGCCCAAGCGACGTATGGTCGCCGGGATTTCGACGTTCATGGTGGCGAACGTCCCTTGGCAGAAGCAGATCTTATTCGACGAACTGGGACACAGCGCCGTCAACCGCTCGAACGTTTCCACGGTGTTCATGATGCGCGGCTTGCCCAAAAGCGCCGGCAGCGGCGGGTCGTCGGGGTGCATCGCCAACACCACGCCCGCCTTCTCGGCGGTCGGCAGCAGGCCGTCGAGCAGCCGTTCGAGGTTCTCCCACAGCCGGGCGGGCGTCAGTCGGCGGGCCTTGGCGTCGAAGTCGGCGTCCGGAGGTTTGAAGCCGAGCCGCACCGCCTTTTCGACGTCCGCCAGGTCGAACGCCGTCGTTTTGGCCCCGCCCCGCGCGGGGGCGTCGAGCCGAGTCCGGCACCAATCCGTCCCCGGCATGAAGTTGTAACAGAGCAGCGGTATTCCCAGGTCGCCCATTTGGACGACAAGCGATTTCAGCGCCGCCAAATCCCGCCCGTCGTCGTCGCCCAACTTGATTCGTTCGATCGGTAGATACCCTTCGACCACCGACAGCTTGAGATCGAACGCTTCAAACCGCCGGACCGCCGCCGACAACACCTTGGGATCGGACCCCGGGTAGCGGTGAACGACGTCGGTGACGCCGCACTGCGCCGCCAGTTGCAGGTTCTCGTCGGAAAGGGGCGTCAGAACGGTGGCGAGTCGCATGGGGGCTCTTTCAGTTCGCGTACTAAGACACAATGGAGTGAAGCACCCGGCCGGCGACGTCGGTCAATCGAAAGTCCCGGCCGGCGTACCGGTAGGTTAGTTTTTCATGGTCGACGCCCAACAGGTGTAAGATCGTTGCGTGCAGATCGTGGACGTGGACGCGGTCTTGCACGGCGCGGAAGCCGAAGTCGTCGGTTTCCCCGTAGGTCACGCCTCCTTTGACGCCGCCGCCGGCCATCCAGGTGCTGAAACCGAAATGGTTGTGGTCCCGGCCGTTGCCGTTTTCCGACGTCGGCGTCCGACCGAACTCGCCGTTCCACACCACCAGCGTTTCGTCAAGCAGCCCCCGCCGTTTAAGATCCGACAACAGCGCCGCGATCGGCCGATCGACGTCGGCCGCCAGCTTCTTCACCGCTTCGTTGTGGTTGTTGTGCGTGTCCCAGGGCTGGTCGTTGCCGTAGTAGACCTGCACGAACCGCACGCCCCGCTCGCTGAGCCGTCGGGCCAACAGGCAGCCGTCGGCGAAACGACCGGCGCCGTACAGTTCGCGGGTCGTCGTCGATTCCCGATTCAGATCGAAGGCGTCGGCGGCGGTCGACTGCATCCGGTAGGCGGTTTCCATCGCTCTCAGACGCCCTTCCAACTGGCCGTCGGGACCGCTCCGCTCGAAGTGCCGTTGATTGAGTTCCTTCATCAGCGCCACCTGAGCCGCTTGGTCGGCGTTCGTCGCCGTCTCGTTCCGAAGATGCGGAACAAGCTTTTCCGGCGTCGGCTCGCGGTGGTTGATGTAGACGCCTTGATGCGAACCGGGCAGGAAGGCGCTCGTCCATAAGATCGAGAATCGCACCGGCTTGCCGGGGCATAAGACGACGTACGCCGGCAGGTCGGCGTTTTCGGTCCCCAGACCGTAAGACATCCACGACCCCATGCTCGGCCGGGTCGGAAGGGTCGTTCCGTTGTTCATCAGCAAAAGCGCGGGGCCGTGGTTCGGGTTGTCGGTGTACGTCGAGCGGATGATCGCCATGTCGTCGATGCACCGGGCGGTGAGCGGCAACAGCTCGCTGACCGGCACGCCGCTTTCACCGGCGGGGGAGAATTGGAACGGCGACGGCATCAGACCGGCGGTCTTACGCTCGGTGCGCAGTTCGACCTCGGCTGGTCGTTGCCCGGCGTATTTGACGAGCAGCGGCTTCGGATCGAAGAAGTCGCCGCCGAACGGCCCGCCGTTCATGAACAACTGAATCACCCGTTTCGCGCGGACGGGCGGCGACGAAGTGGACGCCGTCGGTGCGTCGCCGACGGCCTGCAGGGCGGATAGAAAGCCGAGCGACCCGAAGCCGCCGCCGAGACGCTGAATCATCGACCGCCGTGAAAGGCCGGGGGCGGCGTCGTCCAAGTTCGTCATGGCCGAGGCTCCGTTCTTAGTCGACGAAGTGAAACTCATTGACGCCGAGCAACGCTTGCAGATAGTCCTTCCAGGCGGTCGTCTTATCGATCGGCCGGCCGACGAACCGCAGCGCCAGGTCTTGGTCGGCCGGCGTCGCCGGTCGGGCGAACAGCAGCCGGTGCGCCGCTTCGATCTTCGCTTCGTCGGTCGGCGGCGATTTCAGACGGTCCCAAAGATCGTCCGCCCGCCGTTCCATCCACGGCGAGTTTAAGAGGAACAGTTGCTGCAACGGCGTCGTGGTCGGTTCGCGGCGCGGACTGTGCGAGCCGGCTTCGGGGAAGTCGTGCATCCGCAGCATTCCATGCAGTTCCTCGCGGTCGACGGTGGCGTACAGCGTTCGGCGGACGTTGTTCGGATCGTCGACCGGCTTCGACGGCCCGCCCATTGTACGGTCAAGTGCGCCGGCGGCGGCCAGCATGGCGTCGCGCCACATTTCAACGTCGAGCCGGCGTCGGTTCATCCGCCACAGCCGCTGGTTTCCGGGATCGACGCCGGCCGCTTCAGGGCGGTGCGCCGACGACTGCCGGTACGTCGCGGAGAGTAGGATTTCGCGGTGCAGCCATTTCAGATCCCAATTGCGCGCCACCAATTCGCCGGCGAGATGTTCGAGCAATTCCGGGTGGGTCGGCCGGTCGCCCTGCACGCCGAAGTCGCTCGGCGTCCGCACCAGCCCGGCGACGAAATGCTGGTCCCAAATCCGGTTGACGACCACCCGCGCCGTCAAGCCGGCGGCCGGCCCGAAGACGGCGTCGACGAGCTGCGACCGGCCGCTGCCGAGAGTGAATCGGTGCGACGCCGTCGGCTCGAACACCGTCAAAAAGCGCCGCGGCGCGATCGGGCCGAGGTTCGTCGGATTGCCGCGGCGGAAGATCGGCAGATCGCGCGGACCGTCCTTGTAGACCAGTTTCGTGTTATCGGAGCCGTCGGGTTCGACGTACACGCTCGCCTCGCGGACGACGTGCGCCCACGGGTCGTCGACCCGCGGCGTCGCGTCGCGAATCGCGGCGGCCGTCTTACGCAAGTCGGCGATCTTAGCGGCCGCCGCCGCGTCGTCTTTCTTATCCGCCAGCGCTTTCAGTTCAGCGTCGATTTCCGCCAGCTTCTTCCGCGCCGCTTTCACCGCGTCGGCTTCCGCTTTCGGCAGCAGCGGCTGATCGTCGAGCTGCGTGCTGGCGAACACTCCCGCCAGCGAGTAATAGTCCTGCGTTGAAATCGGATCGAATTTGTGATCGTGACAGCGGGCGCACGAAACCGTCAACCCTAAAAACGTGCGCGTGACCGCGTCGACTCGTTCATCCCATTCGTCGGCGACGATCTGTTCAATCACCGGCGGCGCCAGTCGCAATTCCTTCCAGTACGTCGGACTAAGACCGAGAAACCCCAGCGCCGCCACGTCCGCCGGCGTCACACCCTCGGTCTGGTCGCCGGCCAACTGCAACCGCACGAAACGGTCGTACGGCATGTTTTCGTTGACGGCCTTCACCACCCAATCGCGGTAAATCCAACCGCGGTCGGTCGGGTTCTGCCAGAACGGCGTCTGGTCGGCGTAGCGGGCCAAATCGAGCCACGCCCGCCCCCACCGCTCGCCGAAATGAGGCGACGCCAACAGCCGGTCAACCTGCCGCTCGTAAGCGGTCGGCGAAGCGTCGGCCAGGTAATCGTTCATCTCGTCGTCGGTCGGCGGCAGGCCGACGACATCGAACGAAGCACGTCGCAGCAGCGTCCGGCGGTCGGCTTCGGGGTTCGGCGTCAAGCCCGCGGCCTGGCGTTTGGCGTGGACGAAGGCGTCGAGCGGTCGGCGGACCCAGTCGGTTTCGACTGAGGGCGGCGCGACGCGCCGCAGCGGTTGGAACGACCAGAACGACCGGCCGGCGGCGATGTCGACGCCCGACGCTTCCGGCCGAGGTTCGGTCTTATATTCCGGCAGCGCCGCCCCTTGTTGCACCCAGACGCGGAGAACTTCACGCTCATCGGGCGACAGCTTGCCTTCCGGCGGCATCTGCAAGTCGGGGTCGGCATAGTCGACGACCGTCAGCAAGAGACTTTTGTCGGGAGCGACGGCGTCGACCATCGGACCACGCCCGCCGCCGGCCGCGATGCCGGCGGCCGAGTCCAACACCAGTTCGCCGTTGTCCGGCCCGGTCTTCGCCGAGTGGCACTCGTAGCAGCGTTTGGCTAACAGCGGCCGAACCTTCGACTCGAAGAACTCGATCCGTTCCGGATCGGCGGCGGTGGCGGCGACAGCCGCCGAAAGTGACAACGCGACGAGCCAAGCGGCGGCTCGTATTCGTCGCAGCGAACGAAACCGGTGGTCGGCGGGGGTCATCGCGAGCGTCCTTCGACAAGTGGCTGGTCGTCGGCGGTGGCGAGGAAGGCGAGACCGGGCGAGGGCGTAGGAACGAATCGATTCTAGTACTAGCAGAATAACCGTTGGGCGAACAAGAGTCCACCCACCCCGGGCCGACTGAATCGGCGGCGCTTGTATTCAACCGTGCGGCGGTCTCTTCACCCAACGACCGGGTCGGATCGCCGCAAGCGACGTCCGGCTTACTCCGCGTGGCCGAGCTTCGACCAGACGGCGTCGACGGCGCCCGCCGAGAGTGCTCGGCGCAAACGACCATCTTCCAAAGCGGCGGCAAAACCAACGGCGGCGGCTTCGGGCGACCGCGGCGCGCGAAGAGTCGCCGTCACTTTAATTTTGCCGAAGCTGAAAGCCGCCATGCCGATCATGGGGCGGACGTTCACGAAGTTTCCCGGACGAAAATTCGTGCGGTTCCACGCGCGGTAGTGCAGTTGGACTTGAGCAGGCCGGCGGCCGATCGGCTTCAGTCGAATCCGGTCCTGTGGCCGTAGCAGCAGCGCGCGATCGTCGCTCAGATTTCTAGTCACGCGCCGCCACGAAAGGCCGTTGTTGAGCGACCGCTCGAAGACGGCGCCGCCCGCGCGAAGTCGCGTGATTGCGACGCCGACGAAGTTCCGCGAGTCAAAAAGCACCCGTCCCCGAACCAACCCGCCGACCCGAAGCCCGGCCCGCGAACTGATGGCTTCCAGAGAGGGCGGCCGGCCGCTCGTATCCAATCTCGGAGAAAAATTAAGCGCGAATGAAATACCGGGTGGAAGGGCCGGACTGGGTAGAGGGGGTGGGCTGGGCGGCGGCGGCAACGTTCCTTCCACCAAACGGAACAGACCGCTTCGGCTGGCGTCCTGAGCGGCGAAAAGCAACGTTCCATTGAGATTCGCCGGGGACGGATCGCCGTCGCCGATTCCGCGATTGACGTCGGTGACAAAGACGGTGCCCGACGACGTTCCGTCGCTTTTCCACAGTTCCGCACCGACCGAGCCGTCGTTGGCGCGGAAGTAAAGGAAGCCCCCGACTTCGGCGAACGCCATTGGATTGCCGCCTCCAACCGAGTTGACGTCCTTGACAAGGAAGGTGCCCGTAGCCGTGCCGTCGCTTCGCCATAGTTCCACACCGGAGGCGAAACTGTTCTCGGCGCTGAAGTAGAGCGCCCCTCCGAACACCGTTAGACTCGGCAACCGTATGCTTTCCTCGATGCCAGGGCGGAGATCGACGACCTGCGTCGTGCCGGAACTCGTGCCGTCGGTCTTCCACAACTCCGTGCCGGTCGCGCCGTCATTGGCGAAGAAGTAGAGGAATCCACCCAAACCGACTTTCGGAAAACGGACAAGAAGGGGGGCGCTGTCCGCGCCTCCCGGATTGACGTCGGCGACGATCGCCGTACCGAAAGCGGAGCCGTCGCTTTTCCACAACTCCACACCCACCGTTCCCCCGCCAAGGATGTCGTCGGTGGAGTCGAAATAGACGTTTCCGCCGAAAGCGACCAAGCCGCCCAGCCCTCGGCCCGTGCCGCGTGCGACGTCGGAAACGACGACCGTGCCGGAAGCCGTTCCGTCGCTCTTCCACAGTTCCAAACCGGTCGAGCCGTCGTCGGCGACGAAGTAGAGGACGCCGCCGACGTTCGTCGGCGAAGACGAAGATTGAGTCCGCCCAACACCCCCGGCCTGACGTCGGAAACAAGGACGGTGCCCGAGGCCGTGCCGTCGCTTTTCCAGAGTTCGGGGCCGCTCGTGCCGTCGTCGGCCGCGAAGTAGAGAACGCCGTTGACGTTCGCCATCGTCGCGGCGACGTCGGAAAAACCGGTGGATGTTTCAAACAGGCCGTCGCCGCCGCCGGGATTGAGATCCTTAACCAAGAAGGTGCCGGCCGTCGTGCCGTCGGTTCGCCACAACTCGGCGCCGGACTCCGCCTTGTCGCCCACGAAGTACAACACATCGCCGACTTGGACGAACCTGCTTTGGACGTCGACTTCCGCGACGAGTTGCGCGACGAGTGCGGGAACCGCTCGATCTTCGAGCGCGTCGACCGCCATGTGGACTCGTGGCGACACCCGAGAGCGACTTGCAAAAGTCATCGCTGATATCCTGTAAGCATATCCTGTAAGCGGCTGGGAGTGCGTGCCAACGAGGGAACGCCGCATCAACAGGTTTAACCAACGATTTGGTGTTTGCAACCGGCTTTAGGCGGATTGATGCACAAATCTCGTCTCGGAGTTCGGTTTCGGCGAGTCGTCGCGCTGGCAGGGTGTACCTGAAATCTCTGGTGGTGAAAGCGGGGGTTGGGTAGACTGAGGGGGATTCGGCGCACCGTCGCAAGGAGGCGATTCATGGCTCGCCCCGTCACCATAGAAGTCCCCATCGAGCAGGTAGCCGCCGTCCGCTTCTGCCCCTGCGGCCGGCCGAAGCAAAACCGCGGCCCGAAGACGCGGACCCGGCAGGCCAGCGTCGGCCCGGTCGCCGTCCGCCGCCGCGACTTGTCCTGCCGCTGCGGCGCCCCCGGGTCTTACGCGGTCGACGACGTCCTCGGGGTCGACGGCTCGCTGAGCCACGTCCTGCGGAAGCACGTCTGCCGGCTGGCCGCCGACGCTTCCTTCGCCGCGACCGCCGACCTACCTCGACGCGCTCTTGGGAGTGCGGACGTCGGCCGAGACGGTCCGCGCGACCGCCCGCTGTCAGCCTGAACGCCCGACCACGCGGACCAACCGAACAGTCCAAGAGAATCCAGGTACAGCCCTGAAAGCCGGCGTCGAACCGACATGGGTTTCCGTCGCGCCGCCGCCGCGTACAATGACATTCACGGCGACCATGCCAATGGCCGCCCCCCCGCGAGAGTGGCGAAATGGCAGACGCGCTGGACTTAGGATCCAGTGCCGCAAGGCGTGCAGGTTCAAGTCCTGTCTCTCGCATCTTTTGAATCAGCAATAGGTTGCGGACGGTTCTGTTCGTTGGATCGGTCCTTTCCAGCTCACACCCAACGATCCTTGGGTTCGTCCGGAGTTGGAAAGGCGTCCCGCGCCGCCGTCGTCTCGCGACGCCTCGACCATCGCGCGTAAGACGGTCTTTCGCTTTTCGCCTCTTCTTGCTTTTCGCGGTGGAGGTCGATATACGAAGAGGTTCCGGGGTTCCGTCGCACTCAAGGAGTACGTGATGGCCGCCGAATGGGTTTTCTTGGTGTTTTGGCCGGTTCGACACAAGTAACGACGATGGGAGGACATGTATGCTCAAGATGCGACTGCGAAACCATGAATC
>JBOFFD010000519.1:0-2292 GCA_051648425.1 Planctomycetia bacterium | reverse complement strand
GACCATTGCAAGGGGAACGGCTCGATGTCGACGAACGGCGGACTGAACCGCAAGCTACGCATGGCCTTGGTGGGAGGCGGTCAAGGGGCGTTCATCGGTCGCGTGCATGCGACGGCGGCGGTCCTGGACAATCGGGCGGCGCTGGTCGCCGGCGCGTTGTCGTCCGACCCGGCGAAGGCGAAGGCGTCGGCCCCGGACTACGACATCCCCGACGACCGCGCCTACGGATCTTACACCGATCTTATCAAGGGCGAATTGGCGCTGCCGGCCGACAAGCGCATCGACTTCGTCAGCGTCGCCACGCCGAACCACACGCACTACGAAATCGCCAAGGCGGCCTGCGAAGCGGGCTTCAACGTCGTCTGCGACAAGCCGATGACGTTCGACCTCGCCCAAGCCGAAGACTTGGTGAAGGTGGTGGAAAAGACCGGCGTGGTCTTCGCAGTCACGCACAACTACACCGGCAATCCGCTGGTGCGGCAAGCGCGCGACATGATCCTCGCCGGCGAACTGGGTGAAATTCAGGCGATCCGCTCGTCTTACATCCAGGGCTGGCTGCGCACCCGGTTGGAGACGCAGGGTCAGAAGCAGTCGGCGTGGCGCACCGACCCGACGAAGTCCGGGGCCGCCGGCTGTTTCGGCGACATCGCCACCCACGCCTACAACCTCGCCCGCTACATGACCGGCATGATTCCGGTCGACGTCTCGTGCCACCTGCGGACGTTCGAGGCCGGCCGGGCGCTCGACGACTACGGTCACGCGCTCTTACGGCTCGACAACGGCGGCTTGCTGACGGTGACGGCGTCGCAGATTTCGCACGGCCGAGAAAACGACGTCATCATCGAAATCGACGGCACCAAGGCGTCGATGTCGTGGCGCCAGGAAAACCCGAACGAACTGTTCGTCCGCCGCAACGGCCATCCGCACCAAATCTACACTCGCGACCCCAACGCGCCGTTCGCGTCGCCCGGCCACAAGGCCGCCTGCCGACTTCCCTCCGGCCACCCCGAAGGCTACCTGGAAGCGTTCGCGAACGTCTACCGCGCGTCGTACGACGCCATGGCGTTGCGGGCCGAGGGAAAGCCGTTCGAGAAGCGCGACACCATTTACCCGAACGTGTACGACGGCGTCGAGGGAATGTACTTCGTGACGCAGTGCGTCGCCAGCAGCAAGCAGGGCGGCGCCTGGCTTCCGATGAAGCACCCCGCCGCGCGAAGCTGAGACGGTAAGTAAGATCCGAAACGTAGGGCGGACTTCCCGGTCCGCCCGTGTAAGATGCGGCTGTCGGAAAAGAGTTCCGTCCCCACGTTCCTTCATGGCGGACGGGGACGTCCACCCTGCATTCAGTTTCCCGACCCCTCGGGAGCAGCGGACTTTTAATCCGTTGCTCTTACTCCTCCGTCTTCTTCCGTTCTTCCATCGCCTTCTTCTTCGCCTGCAACAACCGCGAAGCATAGGTTTCCGGTTCTGCTTCGACTTTGCCGCCGAGCGAGCCGGCGGCGGGCTTCTTCGGCGGTGCGAGCGCCGGCTTCGGCGGCTCGACGGCGGTTTCCGCCAGCGGCGACGGCAACACCGTCGGCGCGTCGCCCGCCTCGAACTTGCGGTCGCGCGTGAGCGTTTGGCCGACCTCGGCTTTCCTGGCTCGTAGCCGCTCCATCGTCGGCGAGGTCGCCGCGGGCGCCGGTTTGCGCCGCAGCATCGACCAAACGATCGCCGCCGCCCAACGGATATCGCTGGCGTCGAACGCGATCCGTCGCACCGCGACGTCCAACGCGAAGAACGCCAGCGCCGCCAGGAGCAGTTCCGGCCACAGATCCTGCATGCTGGCGACGGCCGTTTTCTCGTGCAGGAAGAAATCGGTCGACGCGACGTCCTTCGCCTCCACCATCCGGCCGCCGGTGACGCCGGCGAGGTTCTCCAACAGGTCGCGGCGACTTTCCAGGTCGCGGTATTCCGGCGGGTAAGAGATGTTGAGACCGGTCGAGACGAACCCTTCGCCGCCGCCCGACTGCCGATACCCCAACCGCATGAGGTATGAACCGGCCTGCTCGGCGGGAAACTGCGCGACGTATTTTCCGGGTTCGGTCTGACGGAACGACAAGTCGACCGTGGTCCGGTCCGGCTGCACGAGTTTGCCGTTGAGACGCAGGAAGTTTAAGAACTCCTGCGTCTTATCGATGGCGTTGACGACGACGGTGACCACGCCGTCCTTCTCAAGCGTCGACACGCTCAGATTTTCACTCTCGCCGCCGCGCATCGACCAGCGCACGAGCTGCGACCAAAACTTACCGA
>JBOFFD010000518.1:0-5017 GCA_051648425.1 Planctomycetia bacterium | reverse complement strand
CCCGGAGGGGCGCTGGGTCGAACCTCCGCGAATCAGTGCAAGGAATCGCCCCGACCGCACCTCCGTGGCGGGCCAGCGGCCACGCCCTACATTCGCCCCCTGCGTCCCAGCGTTTTTCCCAAGCGTCGGCGCAAAAGTGAAACTGTTGCTCAGTAGCCGCCCTACGCTCGGCGTCACCGCGCCGGTCGGAATCGAACGTCGCCGTCGGGTTTCGGGCGCGGGGTTTGGTCGCGGTGAGCGGCGTGGCAGGCGGCGCAACAGGCGGCTGCGCGAGTGGCCAACACCTTGCCGCGGGTGTAGTCGCCAGCCGTCAGCGCGGCCCGCAGTTCCACGGCCCGCCGCTCGGCCGCCGCCAGTCTCGCGCGGAAATCGTCGTCCCGCCCTAATACGTCCGGTAGACGGGCCGCCTCGCGGTAGTCTTCGACCAACAAGATCGCCGCTTCCAACGCGCGGGCTTGGTCCGCCGGGGCCGACGCCGGGAGGGCGGCTTTCACCAGATCGAACCGGCGGTCGAGGACGACCATCGCGTCGACCAGGGCGGGGACGGGGGAGGCTTCGGGCAGCGCGGCCGTTGGGTCGGTTTCGATCGGGGGCGGCGGCGGACGAAGGACGTCGCGGTAGAGGCCGGCGTACCTTGGGTCGGTGCCGGCGGTCCGCAGCCAAGCGGTGGTTTGTTCGGGAGTCCAACCGGCGACCGACCGCGCGATCAGACCGGCGGCGGCCGGCCCGCGGTGCTTTCCGTGGTGACAGTGGACGAAAAGCGGCGGCGGCAGCGACCGCGCCGCCAGCAGCAGCCGGCGGGCCTGCCCCGCGGAAACGCCGTCGTACCCCATCGGCAGGTGGACGGTCCGTAGGCCGACGGCCTTGGCGGCGGCCGCGTCGGGCGCGGCCCCGTCGACGCTCACCACCGTCTTCACCCCGAGGGCGCGCAACTCGGCGAAGGCGGCGCGGCCGGTCGGTTCACCGCCGCTGTACACTGTCGGCGCCAGTCGAAACAAGTTTTCGATCCGACGCGACGGCAGCCGCTCGACGCCTGGCGCGACGGCGTCTTTCGGCGCGTCGCCCGCGTAGACGCATGGAAGACCAAGCGCCGCGAGCAGCCACGAGTAGGGAAAATGGCGGGCGGGCATCAGTCGTCGCGCAGGCGGCGGGCGACGTCGTCGAAGAAGTCGTCGTAGACGTCGCGCATTTCTTCCAGGAAATCGTCGTTGGGGCCGGCGACGACGTTGTTGCCGGAACCGCCGTCGGCGGTGTCGCGGCGGCGGCGGACCAGGCCGTCGTCGCCGGCGTCGCCGAAGAGGAAGTCGACGCCGTTGCGGCCGTCGAGGAAGTCGTCGCCGTCGCCGCCGCGGAGGACGTCGTCGCCCCTTCCGCCAAGCAGGCGGTCTCGGCCCAAACCGCCGGTCAAGCGGTCGGCGCCGCCCTCGCCGTGCAGGTCGTCGAAACCGTTTTGGCCGTCGAGCAGGTCGCCGCCGCCGCCGCCGAACAGCAGGTCGTCGCCGCCGCCGCCGCGTAGGGCGTCGGAACCTTCTCCGCCGACGAGGCGGTCGGTGTTCGAGCCGCCTTGCAGGGTGTCGTTCCCTCGGCCGCCGTGCGCCACGGCGAGCAGGTTGGTGAGATTGGCGAAACGGTCGTCGCCGCGATGGCCGTCGAATCGGATTTTGCGGATCGAATCGAGGCTGAAGCCGAAGTCCTGGCCGTTCACTTCAAGATTGAGCTGCGAGCCGCTTTGCGAGGCGACCACCACATCGGCGGCTTCGTCGCCACGCACCCGAAGAACGCCGTCGTCCAGTCGAACCGTCGCGGGGACGATCCGTTCTTCCAAGGTTGCGAAGCAGGGGATGTAGCGTGCCATCGTAAGTTCTCCATGTTGTCGACGTGGGCGATCCAATGCCCGCGCCTCGGCGACGAAAACAAGCTTACCACGCGGGCCGGACTACAGTTCAACCCATGGGTGGGAAAACCGGACCGCGCCGATCGGCGAATTGCCGAAGATCGCGCCGGTTGGTAACAAAAGGCGGCCGATGGTCGGCCGTGTCGCCGCGCGAATTTCAGAGGGGCGGTCGCCGTGAAATCCGCCGAAACCCACTGTCCCGGTTGTGCCGCGCCGGTCGTCTTTCCGGTGCAGACGGCGCTGGTGGTGGTCTGCCCGTATTGCCGTTCGCTGGTCGGCCGGGGCGACCGCAATGTTGAAGACCTGGGCAAGGTCGCCGCGCTGACGTCCACCCCCTCGCCGCTCGAACTGGGCTTCGCCGGTGAGGCGACGATTCTCACCAAGGGCGGTAAGACGGTCGTCCGGCCGTTCACGCTGGTCGGCCGGGTGCAGTATCGGCACGCCGCCGGGGGCGTGTGGGATGAATGGTACGCATCGTTCGACTCAGGCCGTTGGGCTTGGCTGGCCGAGGCCCAAGGTCGCTACTATTGGACGTTCCGCCGCGACCTGAAGCCGGAGGAGGGCGAGACCCTGCCGGTGCTCGACGACCTGAAACCGGGCGTCGAAGTTCCGCTGCCTCGACTGTCGTCGATGACCGTGGCGGAAACCGGCTCCGCCGTGGCGATCGCGGCCGAGGGGTCGCTGCCGTTCCGTTTAACGCCCAACGCCCCCCACCGCTACGCCGACCTATACGGTCCGGACGGCGAATTCGCCACCTTGGAAATCGACGCCGCCGGCGCCGCCACGCTGTACGCCGGCCGCGAAATGACGCTGGCCGACCTGGGCTTGGACGAGCAGGCCCAAGCGAAACTCGCCGCGAAACCGGCCAAAGCGGTGGCGGCGGTGGAACTGTCGTGCCCGAACTGCGCCGGCCCGTTGACGTTGCGCGCCCCGGACGACGCCCAGCGCGTCGTCTGTCCGTCGTGCAAGTCACTCCTCGACGTGACCGAAGGCCGACTCGATTACCTGACGACGATCAACGTCGAGCAAAGCATGGCGGCCCCGCCGCTCATTGCCGTCGGCGCCGAGGGGGAGCTGCGCGGAACGAAATGGACGGTGGTCGGCTACTGCCGCCGGACGATCCTGCTGGAAGGGGTCGACTACCCGTGGGACGAATATCTGCTGTACGCGGTCGGCGAAGGATTCGCGTGGCTGGTGCACAGCGACCGCCATTGGAACATCGCCAAGGTGGTTCCCACCGGCGCCGTGAAAGAAAAGCCGAAGGCGGCGGTGCGGAAGGGCGTGACCTTCAAATTGTTTCAGAAAGGGTCGGCGACGGTTCGCTACGTCTTAGGTGAATTCTACTGGAAGGTTCAGATCGGCGAATCGGTGGAAACCGCCGACTACGTGGCACCGCCCTTGTCGCTTTCCAAAGAGGAATCGACCGCCTTCGACGCGGCGACGAGTTCGATGGTCCAGGAAGTGAATTGGACGCTCGCCGAGTACCTGCCGATCGAGGAAGTGGAGGTGGCGTTCCAAGTGAAAGCGCCCCGGCCGTTCGGCGTCGCCCCGAACCAGCCGCCGTACGATTTCACGCAGGTCTAAGTCCACTGGATCGCCTTCGCGGCCGCGCTGCTGCTGGTCGACGCCGCCGCGTTGTCCTTTGGAAACTCAGCCGGCGACCAAAGCTGGTTTCTCATCGCGCTGGCGCTGATCTCCGTAGTACCGATCGGCGCGATCTTCGTGAATGCGTCGAGGGAGCAGAAACGCTGGGAGGACAGCCCGTATTCGCCGTACGGTAGTTCTTAAAGAAAGGCGTCTCGAACGTAAGACCGTTCACGATCAAGAGCAGGACGACGGCAGGAGTTTTCGCCGTAAGGATCCAATCGAACGCAAGGGGCGCCGCGTTGAATCCGAAGCCCTGAAAGGGCGGCCGTCCTCCAGCCCAGGGCGAAGCCCTGGGAGTAAGACGAAGGTTGATGGAAAAGCCCTGTAAGGGCGCAACTTTTGAACGGCGCGGATCGCCGTGGTAATCGCGGAACCGATGAAAGTCGCGCCCTTACAGGGCTTCCTCGTTCGGTTTGATTCGGAATCCCAGGGCGTTGCCCTGGGCTGGAGGAAGGCCGCCCTTTCAGGGCTTTTCAGGACTTAAGACGAATGAAAGAAGCGGCTTGTGCGATTTGCGGATTCCTTCCATTGAACATCCACGCCGACGCAGTTTCGTCTAAGACGCCGGGAGGGCGACGACCGTGCTGTTGAACTTCTACCGGGGGACGAGTCTGGCGGTGTGCATGTTCATGGGCGTGGCGCTCGCCAACGGTTGGCGCGCGTTCCCCGATCTTCCGGAAGGAAGGTCGGGAACCGGGCGCACCAACTATTTCAGCGGCTCCAGCGGTTGGAGTGGAGGCAAATAATGGATCCGTTGCTTTCTCAGCATTTCGTGGCGGCGGTGGTGTTCGCGCTCGTCGGCGTGGTCTTCCTGGCCGGCGGCCTCCTCGTCATGATCCGCATCTGCCCGTTCTCGATCCGCCGGGAAATCGAAGAGGACCAGAACACGGCCCTCGCGATCATCATCGCGGCGATCATCCTAGGCCTTTCGATCATCATCGCCGCCGCCATTCATGGTTGACGTCGACGGTCCGGCCCGCGAGACGCCCGCCGGCCGCGACGGTCTTCACCGCGCGCCGCTGTTCCTCTTATATCTCACCGTGCTGGTCATCGCCGCCTGCGGCCTCGTCTACGAACTGCTCGCCGGCACGCTCGCCAGCTACGTCCTGGGCGATTCGGTCACGCAGTTCTCGCTGGTGATCGGCGTCTACCTTTCGGCGATGGGCGCCGGCGCCTGGGTCTCGCAGTTCTTGCACCGCCGCCTCGCGTATCATTTCGTCGACGTGCAAACCACCATCGCACTCGTCGGCGGCTTCTCGGCCCCCATCCTCTTCCTCAGCTTCGCCCGCTTGTCTTGGTTCCCGGTCGTCCTTTACGCGATCGTCTTTCTGATCGGCCTTTTGGTCGGCTTGGAACTGCCGCTCTTACTCCGGATCTTAGAGCAGCACCTCAGCTTCAAGGATCTCGTCGCGCGGGTGCTGGCGTTCGACTACCTCGGCGCGCTGGCGGCGTCGATCCTGTTTCCGCTCTTCCTGG
>JBOFFD010000517.1:0-1707 GCA_051648425.1 Planctomycetia bacterium | reverse complement strand
TCGCCACCCACCTGCTGCAATCGGGGGCCGACATTCGCACGGTGCAGGAACTGCTGGGCCACGAAAACGTGGCGACGACGATGATCTACACCCACGTCGCCGGCCTGTCGGCCAAGGGCGGCGTCAGTCCGCTCGACCGGTTATGATGGACGGATGAAAAAGAAGCCGCTACGCCGTCGGCAGCCGCCAGCCGTCGGCGGTCCAGCGCAAGGGGGCGGCGTTGGTCGCCGCGGTTCGTTCCATCGGTCCGTACAGGTGCGGAAAAAGCCAGCCGCAGCCGGGGTCTTCGTACTTCAGCGGGGCTGTAAGACGCGCCGGGTCGATCGTGAGCAGCAGCAGCGGCTCGTCGCCCGGGCCGGGATAGAAGAGGTTCGCCACCTCGACGACCTTCTCCGGCTCGCGCGTGAGATGGATGAACCCCTCCGCCGTCAAGCTGGCGGGGCGGTACAAACCGTCGGCCGCCACGGCGGTCCAGTCGCTCTGCCACACCAAATGATAGATCGGTTCCACATCCCTCGGCGGCGATTGCACGGCGTCCATAAGCAGCGACCTATTCTTTCTGAATTGTTTTCGGAGGGGGCCGTCATTCCATCGCGGACGCGCGGAAGCAATGTGCAACCGTCGGTCCGCTCCGTCGACGAGAACATACTAAGACTTCGGCTTGTCTTAAGGAAAGGAAAACAGGTTTCGCGGGGGGAACGGCGCGTCAGGACGGGTTTTGGGCGGGGCGGAAGAAGCGGTCGACGACCCGGCGCAGATCCTCCGGGGCGGCCGGCTTGGTGAGGAACTCGACCGCGCCGAACCGCAGGGCGGCGTCGCGGATCGGCCCGTGGCCTTCGGCCGTCAGCACCACGATCGGCGGCACGTCGCGCCGGCCGACCAGCCGCCGCAGCACTTCCAGCCCACCCACCTCCGGCATCATAAGATCCAACAGCACGCCGTCGAAATCCAACAGGTCGAGGAGTTGCAGCGCGTCGGCGCCGTCGGCGGCCTCCGTCACCGCATGGCCGTCGCGCTCCAGGGAACGAACCAACTGCGACCGTTGATAGGCGGAGTCGTCCACTGCCAAGATTCGAGCCATTCGCACGAACTCCGCCATTCGACCGACCTCCAGAGGACCGCCGCGCCTTCCGCAACGACCCCGACGTCTTTTCCTCGGAACGCGCACCAGGGTGGTGGACTCTTCCTTAATGTCTAATCGCGCAGAACTTCGTAAATCCTTCGAGTGCGCTGTGTCCGTCGTTCCCGCCAATTTTCCGACGATTTCCCTTGAAACGATCAAATATTCGGCCGTTTATCCATCCTATTTATGGGGGATTCGTCCAGAAAATCGTCGGCTCTTAGGGAACCGCCGTACCGGTTCTCCGTCCGCCGGGTTGACCCGAACCGCGCCGCAGGCTATTCCGCGCCGGCCGTCCGCCAACCGACGCCCTCGGACCGGCGCGGACGATCGTCGCCCCAAGGAGCCGACCCGCGATGACCCGCCTTTCGACCAACGCCGTCATGAACGCCGTCGCCGCGCCGACCAAACTCGACTACCTCGGCTTGGCCGCCTTCTGTCTGCTGCTCTTCGGCGTGTCGTGGATCGGCGGTCGCGGCCTGACGATGCACGAGGCGGTGCTGCCGCAGTCGGCCCGAGAAATGGCCCTGGCGGGCGAATGGATCGTCCCCACCAGCGGCGGTCGGCCCTGGCTGGAGCGTCCCCCG
>JBOFFD010000516.1:0-2980 GCA_051648425.1 Planctomycetia bacterium | reverse complement strand
GCGTCGCCGGTCGCTTCGCCCCACAGCATCATGCCGTACCATGCGTTGAGCGACTCGGACGACGATTCCTGATTGTTTCCATCCGCGAAATTCGCGTCGCCCGACGCCCACGAATGCCCGGCGTACACGTCGAAGCACCGTAGACGCGGAAAGAGTGCGTCCTTACGGTCTTCCGAAGCGACGTCGCGGATCATCAGTTCGACCATCGGCCCCCATTTCTTCGCCCATTCCGGATCGACCCGCGCGACCTCGGCCGCCGCTCGGATGAAGTAGCCGTAGTGGAAATGATGGTCGTTCAGCGGGTTGTCGCTGCCGTAGCCCGGTCGACTGCCGACGAACGTCCCCCATCTTCCGTCGTAGTAGAACACCGGCTCTTCCTTACCAGCCGTCGCGGTGAACCACGCTTCCAAGCGGCGTTTGATTTCCGTCGTGGCGGCTTGGCGCTGTTCCGTCGCGTCGGCCGCCGCCGCACAGCCGCTAAGACTGCTTAAGAAACCGAGATGCTTTCCTTCCCAGTAAGTATCGCCGTAGCCCGGCGGCGCTTTCGTCAGTTCTTCCCGCAGGTAACCGATCATCCGCGACCGATCGGGAATTCCTTCCTTCGGCAACATCGGCAAAACGCCTTGCACCGGCACCGCCGTCGTGAAGCCGTCGCCGACGCCGACTTTCATGACGCCCCGGACGGATCCATAAGACCGTTCGGTAAGTTTCGTCGAACTGTATTTCCATTGGTGCGGGTACAGGGCGAAAATCGTCGCCGTTTCCGTTCCCTCGCGCGGCGTGCAGGTGAAGCGGTGCGTCGCGTGGACGACGCCGTCTTTCACCGCGTAGTCGACTTTCGTATCGACGACGTGCGCGTAGGCGTACTTGGTGAAGAACTGCAAGGTGGCCGGTTCGGCGTCGGGAAGGACGGCGACCGCGAAATGCGCGCCGCCGCCGGCGTTCGTGTAGACTTCACCGTCCAAGCCGGTCCAACGGGAACCGCCGGCGCCGAACAGCCCGTAGTGATTGCCGTCCACCGTGACGCCTAAGACGGCGTCCGCGGCGCCGCCGGCCCACCGCGTCGGCTTCTTAGAGAACGCGACGCGCGGACCACCCCCCTCGAACATGCAGTACACGAACGGACTGCCGTGCCCGAAAGACGTGCGCAGCGACCGGCCTTCGTCGGCGAAGACGGCGGTGACGAACCAGTCGGACCAGCCGCCGCAATCGGCGCGCTGAAAAGAAGCGGCCGCCGAGTGGCCGATCTTAAGGTCGCCGCTTCTAAGATCCGCGCTGCCGAAGATTCCGCTCGCATCGCCGCGGATGTGGCGACCGGGGTACGCCATCATCAGGCCGTCGGCGTCGCAGCGCACGACGGCGGGGTGGGCGAACATGTTTTGCGAGAACGGCTGCCAGACCAACGAACTCCACCACTGGTTGGTCGGCGTCGGCCCGGAAAGGTCGGCCGTCCGAAAGATCTCCTTCGGCAACGGCTTGCAGGCGCGAGGCGCTTTCGTGAGGTAGCTGCCGGCCCCGGCCGTCGCCACGTCCGGCGGCGACTCGCCGCGGCCGGGCGACCCCGCGAACAACACCGCGAGACCCATTGCGATCGAACGGATCAATGTCTGATGGCGCGTCATGGCTGGAATCCGTCGTGTGGAGGAAGGGTACCGGGCGTCGCGGCGGCGCCCACGCTGACGTCGGCCTGTCATGCCGTCGTCGTTGATACGGAAATTCAAACCGAAAAACGGCGCGGCGCTCAGCCGGGCGGCCAGCCGAAGTCGCGGCCGGCCATCAGGTGCAGGTGCAGGTGCGGCACGCTTTGCCCCGAACCTTCGCCGCAGTTCATGACCAGCCGGTAGTCCGAAATCTGGTGCTTCTTGGCGATCTGAACCGCGGCCCAATGCAGCTTCCCCATGAACGCGGCGCAGTCTTCCTCGGTGAGGTCGGCGTGCGTGCGAACCTCTTTGCGCGGGATGATGAGGATGTGGACCGGCGCTTGCGGGAACTTGTCGCGGAAGGCGATGCAGGCGTCGTCTTCATACACGCGGTCGGCCGGTATCTTGCCTTCGAGCACGTCGAGGAAGATGTTCTTCTGCATCATCGCCATGAACGATCCGCCCGCCGTTGAAGGAAGTGCGCGGCGACGGGACGGAAGTAGGCCGAACCCTCTCGACCCGGCCCCGCCGCTCTTCTTAGAATAGTATGGCATCACGGCAGCGCAGGGAAGAAGAACGCGACCGACGTCGTCGTCCGTCGACGGCTTGGTTCGCCATCCACGAGATGAGGACGCCATGCATCGACAGATTCGGGTCGCAGGGCTTTTGACGGTCGTCGGCCTGTTGTGGGGGGCGGCGGTCGCCGTCGGTCCCGCCGCCGCCGAGGAACGCCTCGTTCGGTCCTTCAAGAAGATCACGCTCAGCGAGCTGTTCTACTCCGAAGGGGCGACCTTCGGCGACTACACGCACGACGGCGTGCAGGACGTGGCGGCCGGCCAGTACATCTACGCCGGCCCCGACTTCAAGACCCGCAGCGAATACGCCACCCCCATGCCGTTCAACAAGGAAGCGTACTCCGAAAACTTCCTCATGTACACGCGCGACTTCAACGGCGACGGCTGGGACGACATTCTCGTCTTCGGCTTCCCCGGCAAGGAAGCGTTCTGGTACGAGAACCCGAAAGGCGCCGCCACTCACTGGGCCCGCCATGTCGCGTTCCCGGTCGTCGACAACGAATCGCCGAACTTGGTCGACGTGACCGGCGACGGCCAACCGGAAATTCTGTGCAGCACCGCCGGCCAATTGGGCTACGCCGAGTACGACGCCAAGGAACCGACCAAGCCGTGGACCTTCACGGCGATTTCGCCCGTGGGCGGCTACCAGCGCTTCACGCACGGCATCGGCGCCGGCGACGTCGACGGCGACGGCAAGATGGACGTCTTGGAAGTCGGCGGCTGGTGGAAACAACCGGCCAAGGCCGAGCCGGGCAAGTTCTGGAC
>JBOFFD010000515.1:0-2606 GCA_051648425.1 Planctomycetia bacterium | reverse complement strand
CGACGTTCTTGTTGTCGGTCATGTCCTGGCTCTTGTAGATGCGGCAGCGGGCCGGGCTGTGGCCCGACTGCGAAATGACGGCGGCGGCCTTCGTGCCGTGCGCGTAGCTGGCGAATTCCTGGTGGCAGCCGTCCATGTTGCGGCCTTCCAGAAACAGCTTGGCGCCGTCGCCGAAGGTGTATTCGACGGAGTAGGTGTCGAAGTTCTGGTCGACGTAGTCGCCGCGGTAGTTGCGGCCGCCCGACGCCTTGGCGCTGACGGGCCAGGCGTCCTTCATCCAGCAGCATTCGTCGATGTTGTGGATGAGGAAGTCGCTGTAGGCGCCGCCGCTGGCCCAGAGGAAGCCGTGGAAGTTCTTGATCTGGTAAAGCGTTTCGTTCATGTCGGCCGGCTTGGCCGTGGTGAACGCGGAGCCGGTGGGTCCGACCATGCGGTAGGCGCGAAGCAACATGAGGTCGCCGATTTCGCCCATCTTAATGCGGTCGAACAGTTCCTGGCGGGCGGAGCAGTGGCGGCACATTAGGCCGACGGCCACCTTCAGGTTCTTCTTCGACGCTTCTTCGGCCAGAGCGAGCATCTTCTTAGTGGTCGGGCCGTCGATGGTCGTCGGCTTTTCCATGAAGACGTGGATGTTCTTTTGGATGGCGTAGGTGAAGTGGACCCAGCGGAAGGCTGGCGGCGTGGCGAAGATGACGACGTCGCCGGGGCGGAGGCAGTCGATGGCGTTGCGGTAGGCTTCGAAGCCGACGAACTTGCGGTCGTCGGGAACGTCGATCTGACCGTTCATCTTTTCCTTGAGGGCGTCGTAGCTGGTTTTGAGGCGTTCGTCGAAGACGTCGGCCATGGCGACGAGCTTGATCGGTCCGCTCTTGGTCGACAGGGCGTCGACGGCGGCGCCGGTGCCGCGGCCGCCGCAACCGACCAGCGCGACGCGGATGGTATTGTCTTCGGCGGCGTGGACCAGGGGAATGGTCATGTTCGCCAGGGCCGAAGCGGCCGCCGCGGCGCCCGCCGTCTGAAGGGCCGTCCGGCGCGTGACGCCGTTTTCGGTGTTCTCACTCACTGCGGGTCAACCTCCGTAAATGCTTGTTGCGGAACGGGTGTGGGATTTCGAGGTACGTCGTCGCCACCGGTGAATCGCAGGACGTCAACGGACCGATCCGTGGGAAACAGGACGGTCGTGAAGTCGTTGAAGAAAGTCGCGTGCTGCGATGCTGGTGCTGTTCCATTAAGCTACCAAACCGGGGTGGGGGAAATCGAGCCTAATCCGCGATTCGTGGAAGAGATTTTTCGATCGGACTTTCCCGCCGCCGGGATCACGGAACCGGCCAGCCAAGCTCCGACAGTACGTCGGCAAGGGCGATGAGCGGCAGTCCGACGATTGCCGACGGATCGGTCGTTTCGATCGCCGCCATCAGCCGCAGTCCGCCGGATTCGATTCGGTAGGACCCGCAGCAGTCGTACGGTTCGTCGGCGTCCAAGTAGCGGGCGATCGCGTCGTCGGACAAGCGGCGGAAAGTGATCGTCGAGACGTCGACGCGCGTATCAATGGCCCCCGCGCGCCAGACGGCCACCGCCGTGAACAACCGATGTGTTCGGCCGGAAAGCAGCTTCAATTGCGCCGCCGCCGCCGCGCGATCGCCCGGCTTGTCGAACAGCCGGCCGTCGGCTTCCAACGTCTGGTCGCCGCCGATGATCGTCGCCGTCGGCAGGTCGCCGCTCAACGCGGTCGCCTTGGCGACGGCCAGCGCCTCGGCCAGCCGTTTCGGGTCGGGTTCACGGCTCTTCCAAGCGGTTTCGTCGACTTCCGGGTCGACGGCGCGAAACGGCAGCCCCAGCCGCGCCAGTTGTTCACGGCGGTACTTGGACGTACTGGCCAGAATCAGTTCCATGTCCACGTTCCTGGTGGTTCGTAGCGTCGAGCGACGCCGACGTTTCCAAGGCGGCCCGGCGATTCGACGGGCCGACGGTCGCGGCGCGCTATACGAAACTTCGGGAACGAAGCCGAACCAAAGCAGGGCCGAGGAGCGTCATGGACCATATCAAGTCGTTGATCCGCACTATTCCCGACTTCCCCAAGCCCGGCATTCAGTTCCGCGACATCTCCACTCTGCTGGGCGACCCCTGGGGCCTGAAGCGCGCCGTCGACGAACTGCTGCACCACTATCGCTACCAACCGATCGACAAGGTTGTGGCCATTGAGTCGCGCGGCTTCGTCATCGGCGGCGCCATCGCCTACCAACTCAACTGCGGCTTCGTCATGGCCCGCAAACGGGGCAAGCTGCCCGGCAAGGTCGAGCGGGTCGAATACCAATTGGAGTACGGCAGCGACATCATCGAGATGCACGTCGACGCCTTGAAGCCGGGCGACCGGGTGCTGGTGATGGACGACCTCTTGGCCACCGGCGGCACCTGCGACGCGACCTGCCAACTGATTGAAAAACTGGGGGGCAAGATCGTCGGCTGCGCGTTCATGATCTGCCTGCCGGATTTAAAAGGCCACGACCGGATCAAGCGCTACGACTGCAAATGGCTGGCCGAGTTCGAGGGGGACTGACCCGATCCTTTTAGCCGGGGTGGTCCGCCGCCCCGCGTGCTTCGTGGAC
>JBOFFD010000514.1:0-3292 GCA_051648425.1 Planctomycetia bacterium | reverse complement strand
CCATTCAGGTGTTGCAGCGCATTTTCAAGTTTCGCACCTGCACCCTCGACATCGAAGACGCCGATCCGAAGTGGAAATACTATCGGCCGTGCGTCTTATACAACATCCATCAATGCACCGCGCCGTGCAACTTCCGCGTCAGTAAGGACGAGTACCGCAAGGATATCCAACGGCTGCGCATGTTCCTCGACGGCGACAAGAAGAAACTCGTCGAAAAGATGCGCGAAGAAATGCTCGACGCCAGCAAGAATCTGGAGTTTGAAGCCGCCGCCCGGCTGCGCGACGAAATCCATCTGCTCGAAACGCTGAACTTTCGCGGCGACCTGGAAACGCACGAACAGCCGGAAGTGTTTTTCATCGACCCGTCGAAAGGGTTGCGGACGCTGAAAAAGATCCTGAAGATGGACGAGGCGCCGCGCACCATCGAAGGGATCGACATCGCCCACCTCGGCGGCGGCGAAACCGTCGGCAGTTTGGTGACGTTCGTCGACGGCGTGCCGTTCAAACCGGCCTATCGGCAGTTCAAGATCAAGACCGTCTCCGGCGTCGACGACTTCAAGTCGATCGCCGAGGTTGTCTCGCGCCGATTCAGCAACGAGCGGGTCGAACAATGGGGCGTACCCGACGTCCTGCTCATCGACGGCGGCAAGGGGCAGCTCAGTTCGGCGGTCGCCGCGCTTCAGAAGCTCGACTGCGATCCACCGCGACTGCTTGGGTTGGCGAAGCGCGACGAGGAAATCTTCCTGCCGGGCGACGGCGACCCGATCAAACTCAGCCGCCACAACGCCGGCCTGCGCCTCCTCCAAGCGGTGCGCGACGAAGCCCACCGCTTCGCCCGCCATTACCACCACATGCTGCGCAAACGTAAGACGCTGGAAGAGTGAATGGTCTACCGACCGGAGGCGACTCACTTTTCAAGTTTGACTCTTACCAACGGCGTCGTCACGATCGACGACGTCCCGCATCGCCGCCGGTTTCTTTTCCGTAGTCCGTCGATCGTTCTTGACGTCGACGACGCCATGGTTCTTCCTCGAAGAAGTCCGTTCTTTAAAAAAATCGAATCGAAGCCGCAATAATTCGACCTGACTCGGCGTTTTCAGTGTTGGACCCTTCGTTGCTCGAAGACGGGTGGATCGACGCCCGTCGGTTTCCCATCGCGGAAGGAATGGATCATGGCGACTCGTGATGGATCGATCGGCCGGCGGCAGGCGGTCGCGGCGTTCGGGGCCGGGTTGTTCACCGTCCGCGGCCTGTTCGCCGAACAGTTGCTGCTGCCGACCCCCGCCCTCGCCGAAGGACCGTTCTACCCTGACAAACTGCCGCTCGATCAAGACAACGACCTGATCGTCGCGCACGACGGCGCCACGCCGGCGGTCGGCGAAATCACGCACCTCACCGGCCGCGTCCTCACCAGCGGCGGAGAACCGGTGAAAGACGCCACCATCGAAATCTGGCAGTGCGACGCCAACGCCGTCTATCTGCACACCTCCGACAGCGTCCGCAAGAAGAACCAACGGGATAAGAACTTCCAGGGGTTCGGCCGATTCACGACGGCGTCGACCGGCGAATACCGCTTCCGCACCATCAAGCCAGTGCCGTACCCCGGCCGCCCCGCCCCCCACATCCACATCAAAGTGAAGAAGGGAGACCGCGAGCTTCTCACCACGCAACTCCTCATCCGGGGCTTCCCCGGCAACAGCCGCGACAACGTCTTCGGCGGCGTCCGCGACCTCGTCGACCACGAACTGGTGCTGGGCGATTTCCGGCCGCTGCCGGACTCGAAACTCGGCGAATGGACCTGTCGGTTCGACGTCGTACTCGGCCGGACGCCCGACGACCGCGCCGTTTCCGAAAACCCCCGCCGCCGTCCCGGTTGAGCGGTTCGTTCCTCAACGTACACTTTTTCTTACATCGAGGTGCCTCGTGGTTCGCGTGCAATCCTTGACGGCGGCGGCCGCCCTGCTGGCGGCGACGACCGCCTTCGGCCAACCGGAACGACCGCCGGCCGGCGGTCAACGCGGCGGCGACCCGACGGCGGCCGCCCGCGCGTCGCTCGTCAAAGTGATGCGGTTCGACGCCGACGGCAACGGCGACCTGTCGAAAGAAGAAGTTTCCGACCCGCGGCTCCAGGCTCTTTTCCAGCGCGCCGACGCGGATAAAGACGGCGTCGCCACCAAGGCCGAATGGACCGCGTTGTTCGGCAAGGAAGCGGAAGCGCTTCGCGCCGGCGGCCCTGGCGGCGGTCCAGGAAGCGGTCGCGGCCCGGCCGGTCCAGGCGGCGGTGGTCCTGGCGCTGGAATGGGCGGTCCTCCCGGCGGGCCGCCGCGATTCGGCACGATTCTGCCTTCGTTCGTACAAGACGAACTGGAATTGACCGAACGGCAGCGGGCCAACTTGGCGGCGATTCAGAAGGACGTCGACGCCAAACTCGCCGCGCTACTGACGCCGGAACAGCGGGAGCGGTTGCAGTCGATGGGACCGCCGGGCCGGGGCGGTCCGCGCGGCGGGTCCGGCGGCCCCGACTTCGGTCCGCCCGAAGGAGGCCGGCCGCCGCGTCCTGAAGGTACGCCGCGCGAAGACGGCCCGCCGCCGGAAGGCAAAGCGAAGAAGGCCGTCGGCAAACGTCCTCCGCCGCGCGACTAATCGGTCCGGTTCCCCTCCATTGCAACGACCCGTCGCATTCGTATCTCCACGAGAGCGTAGGTCCGCCTTCCGGGCGGTCTGCTGATTCCCTATTCAGTGGATTGCATGGAGCGAGGAATTCTAATGAGCCTTTGGATTTCGGCGGCGGCCTTGTTGATCGGTTGGCAGGCCCCCGCCGACGCCCGTCCGCGCACGTATGCGGTCTTCATCGGCGCCGGCGCGCCCAGCGGGCTGCTGGAAGCCTTGCCCGGAGCCGCCGCCGACGCTCGTTCGCTGCGCCGCATCTTTTACGACCGCGGCCTGGTGCCGGCCGACCAACTGCTTCTTTCGACCGACGACCTTCCCGCCGCCGAGCGACCCACCCGCGGCATGATCTTCGACGGCGCCGTCGCCCATTTGAAACAAGCCCGCGCCCAAGACCGGGTCGTCTTCTTCTTCGCCGGCCACGGCCTGCGCGACGAAGCGACGGGCCGCAACTTCCTAGTCCCCGTCGACGCCGACATCAAGAAACCCCTCGAAACCTGCGTCCCGTTCGACGAACTTTTACAGCGCCTCGGCGCCCTGTCCTGCCGCGACAAGGTCGTCATCGTCGACGCCTGCCACTCCGGCACCGTCCCCGGCCTGACGCGCGACGACGTCGAACGCGAAT
>JBOFFD010000513.1:0-4725 GCA_051648425.1 Planctomycetia bacterium | reverse complement strand
AGTGGACGAATTCCTGGAGACCCTCCGCGGCCTGCCGGAGAAGGTGGCGTCGTATTTCAGGCATCCGGAAGTGCAGTATGCTTGACACCGATGACAGGCTGCCGTCATATTTACGACATTATTAATTGCCGGCGTAATAAGTTCGGTTTCCCGCATTCAGAACTGACGTCGAACTCTTACATCTCAAGCGTCGGACGCTCGGCCTCGGAAGAAGCCTGAATCCTTCGGGCCGGCGTACTTGACGTGCAGCGCCGGCGACTCCATTGGCTTGCCGCCTTCCGCCAGCGACCGCATCGCGAAATCGAGCGCCGTCGACGTCAACAGCGTCCGTTCGACCGGGTAGGGGCTGACGCCCGTCGCGAATAGCTTTTCGATGTTGTACACCAGCGGATCGAAAAACCGCGCCCCCGGCGGCGCCGGCAGCAGGAACAGCGTGGAAACGACGTCCGAGCGCCCCGCGACCGTCGCCGCGAAACCGAATTCACTCACGTGTTCCTTGAGATTCAGCGCCGCCGCTTTCGTACCGTCCAAGTAGTCGACGAGGATGCAGACCGGCTCGCGGACGTTAAATCGAATGTCGCCGATGTTGCGCGACGGGCAGCGCGCCAGCGCGGCGTCCATCAGCTTCAGCGAGATGCGCCCGGCGTCGGCGGCGGCCCACACCGCCGGTCCGCGCGGCGTCGTCACCGACCGAACCCCCGTCTCGCCGCCCCTGCGCCGTTCCAGCATCACTTGCAGCGTTTCCAACCCGTGGAAGTCGTACCGTTCGATTTCCCCGGGATGGACCACCACCGCTTCGGTGAACCGCGTGCCCGGTTCTGGTTCGATCTCCGGCCGGCGCCACGTCACCGGCAGCGACGACCCCGCCATCAGACCGAAATTCAGCTCCCGCGCAACCTTCACCATCTCGGCCGCCAATTGATGATCGTACGAAAGATGTTTGTCGACGAAGATCGGCGCCGTCTTACCCGTCCGGCGGTAGAATTCGACCACTTCCATGTACAGCTTGTGCCGGGGGTACAACTGCCGACCAATGGCGTTGTTCGGAAAGTCGCCGTGCTACGCGATAAGCAGCACCCCGTCCATGTCCAACGTCGATCCGCCCAGCGCCTCGGTCACCGTCGGACTCAGAGTAATTCCTTTTCGCTTGGCGTAGGCTTTCCCCAAATCGTTGGGCGGCGTCTGGTCGAGGTACATGCGGACGACGGTGGGCGCCGGCTGGTGATGCACCCCTTCGATCGAATAGCCTTCGACGAACCGCTCCGTGATGTGATAGGCGTGCGACCGGAAGTAATGGACGCTGGCGAGCGACGCCAGACGCTTCGCCGGCGGTCTCGGTTCGGCGGCGGCGGCGACGGCCGCCCCCGCGCCGGCGGCCAGGAACGCGCGGCGCGACGTGTTGAAGGGCTTCGGCGTCCGTTGCGTTCTCCGCTGGAAAGGGATCGTCGGCGGGTGTCAATAGGTAGGCAGTGAATCCGATTGTCCCCACGGCATGGGGAAGGTCGGGGGCGTCGGCCGCGCGTCTTTCCGTTTCGGTCGTTCCGCGAGCCGCCATTCATCGACGAATTCACACAGCCGACCCACCGCTTCGTCGAACGCCACCTTCCCTTTTTCGGCCGTCGCCAGTTCGGCGTCGCCTAAGACGCCCGTCTCCGAATAACTCGACGTCCAACTGGTGATGTTCATCGGGCCGGCGGAAAACAGATCGACGTAGCGGTACTTCGAGTTCTCTTCGTTGAACGAAATGACGCCCGACTTGATCTTGTCCTTCCGCACGTCCTCCGGCGCCAGGTGCAGATACATGCTGGTTTCCAGTTCGCAGGCGTGCGCGCAGCCGCCGGGGAATTTGCTTTCCCGCCAGCGCGGCAGAAACGTCGGGTCGACGGTCAGCAGGCTCCACCAGCCGCCGAACGCGCACTCGGCGTCGGTCTCGACGTTGCACCGTCGGGCGGCCAAGTCTAAGTTCGGCATGTTCGAGCCGTGGCCGTTGAGAAGCAGGATCTTTTTGAAGCCGTGGTACGCCAGGCTTTTGGCGACGTCGAGTACCATTTCAATGAAGTGGGTGTAGTGGATGTTGATGGTGCCGGGGAAATCCATGACGTGGCCGGTGTAGCCGTACTGGATCGTCGGCAGGACGAGGATTTTCCGGGGATTCGCCCGGCCGGCGGCCTGCGCGACCGACCCCACCAACAGCATGTCGACGTCGAGCGGCAGATGCGGGCCGTGCTGTTCCACCGCGCCGCACGGCACGATGCACACCTTGCCGGCGTCGACCGATTCCTGAATGTCGGGCCAGGTCAGCTTTTCATACCGGTGTTCGTCGAGGATCGAGCGGCTCATGTGGAAAGGCTCCATGCGAAGGCGGGGTCGAAGCGTTTTTCTAGGCGTCGCGATCGTCGTCGACCACCGGCGCTGTTGCCGTCGCCGGTCGAAGAACGCAAAACGAAGACGGCAGACTGTCGAATCGACGTCCGGTCGGCCACTGTCGAATCCCGCCGCCGACGGCTCGTCATATGCCTGGATCGAACACCGTGAACATGATGGACCTCGATACTCCGACGCTTCTCTTAAACGGCCCGGCGGCCGACCGCAACATCGCGCGGGCGGCGGCGTTCACCGTCGACAAACCGGTCCGCCTCCGGCCGCACTTCAAGAATCACAAATGCGTGACGCTGGCCCGTCGTCAACTCGCCGGCGGCTGCTGCGTCGGCGTCACCACCGCGAAACTGGCCGAGGCCGAGATTCTGGTCGCCCACGGCTTCACCGATCTGCTCGTCGCCAACCAGTGCGTCGGGTCGATCAAAGCAACGCGGCTGGCGACGGTGAATCGAAAAGCGACCGTCCGCGCCGCCGTCGACGCCATCGAAAACGTCGTCGAGATCGGCCGGGCCGCCGTCGCCGTCGGCGTCGTTGTCGGCCTCTTGGTCGAAGTCGACGTCGGCATGGGCCGGTGCGGCGTGGCCCCCGGTAAAGCGGTCTTAGACCTGGCGACCCGAATGGCTGACGTGCCCGGCGTGCGCTTCGACGGCCTGCAAGCCTACGAAGGGCACGCGATGATGGTATTAAACCCGGTCGAACGGGCGGCCGTCGCTCGCGGTTCGATGCAGCAGGCCGTCGACAGCCGCCGACTGTTGGAAGCCTCGGGCGTCCCGGTGAAAATCGTGTCGGGCGCCGGCACCGGCAGCTACCGCACCAGCGGTTCGATGCCGGGGGTCGACGAACTTCAAATCGGCAGCTACGTGACCATGGACTGGACCTACCGGGGTCGGTGTGAAGCGGAATTCGAGACCGCTCTCACAGTGTTGTCGACGGTCGTCAGCACGTCCGCGAAGCACTTCGTCTGCGACGTCGGCGTCAAGGGTGTCGGCCATGAAATGGGGCCGCCGATGGTCAAGGGGACGTCGCTGGTCGCGCGGTTTCTCGCCGAGGAACACTGCGTCGTCGACGCCCCCGGCCACTCCTACAAGGTCGGCGACAAGATCGAACTGATTCCCAGCCACTGCTGCACGACCTGCAACTTGCACCGCGAGCTGACGGTCGTCGACGACGCCGGCGTCATTCTCGACCGCTGGCCGATCGAGGCGTCCGGCGCGCTGACGTAACCGCCCTCGGCCCGTACCACGGTCGGCGTCGTTTCGCTACACTTCCCGACGACGGACAGGTTGGGTCGAAGTCGAGGAGCATCAGGTTGGATACGCTGCGAATCGCCGTCCATGGCGCGTGCGGACGGATGGGGCAACGAGTCGTGGAAGGGGTCCACCGCGACCCGGCCTTGACGGTGGCGGCGGCCTGGGATTCAGCCTCGTCGCCGCACCTCGGCCGCGACGTCGGCGAGCTCTGCGGCCTAGGACCGATCGGCGTGCGGGTCGCCCCCGTCGATCCGACCTCGCTGGAGCCGATCGACGCCGTCATCGATTTTTCAGTGCCCGAAGCGTCACTCGCCATGGCCGAATACTGCGCCGGTCGACAAATTCCGTTGGTGGTGGCGACGACCGGGTTCACCGCCGAGCAACGCGAAAAGCTGGTCGAGTTCCATCACACCACCCCGCTCTTAGTCGCCGCGAACCTCAGCCTCGTCGTCAACGTGCTGATGAAACTCGCTCGCGAGGCGGGGGCGGCGCTGAAGGGTAAGGATTTCGACGTCGAGATCGTCGAACGCCACCATCGCTTCAAGGCCGACGCCCCCAGCGGCACCGCGTTGCGGTTCGCCGAGATCTTAGAGCAGGAAATGGAACTGACCGAACGGGTGTACGGCCGGGAAGGGTTGACCGGCGAGCGCCCGCGGTCGCAGATCGGGCTGCACGCGGTGCGCGTGGGCGACAACGTCGGCGAGCACGCCATCATTTTCAGCACGCTCGGCGAGACGATGGAACTGGTCCACCGCAGCCACGGCCGGGAGAGCTACGTGCGCGGCGCCCTGGAGGCGGCGAAGTTCCTGACGACGAGGAAAGCCGGCTTGTACACGATGGCCGACGTGCTGGGGCTGTAGAAGTAAGGTAACCCTTCAGTCCGTTGAACGGACTTTCGTCGGGAGCGGCGGGAGTCGTCCGGTCGTCATGTAGTGGCGCAGGGCGGTTTCGGTTTCCTCGAGCGGATCGAGGCCGCGTTGTTTCAGCGTGCGGTGGATCGACATCAAGACGCCGCGGGTTTCGGCTCCCTTGTCGCTGCCGCTGCCATAGCTCGCTTTGCGCATGAGCACCGCCGGGCGGATTTCCCGCTCCGCTT
>JBOFFD010000512.1:0-2506 GCA_051648425.1 Planctomycetia bacterium | reverse complement strand
GTCGATTTCCGGCGCGTAGGCCGCCAGAATTTCTTCAGAGGCGGCGTTCGGGTCGACCCGTTCCTCCAGTTCCCACCGCTCGTACCAGATGCCGAACGGCGAGAGGAATTCAGCGAACTCTTCGGGGGTCTTTAAGACTCGCTGCTGGTCGGGAATGCTGATGCTGGCCATGCGGAGACTCCTTCTTACGGTTCAGACGCTGATCAAAGGCGACGAAAAGAAACTGCGGCCGATGGAGGCCTACCTTCCGGTCAAGGTAAGTCGGCGCGCCACGACTTCAAACAGAAACTCGTAAATCTCAATGTGCCGGCGCGCCTCGGCGAGATCGCGCCCCCAAGTGTACAGGCCGTGACGGCGGATGAGGAAGCCGTGCCGAAACGGCCGAGCCGGGTCGAGCAGTTTCGGGCGGATTTCTTTCGCCATCGCGGCGATGTCTTGGGTGTTTTCGACGATCGGCACCCATTCGCGGTGCTCGTGGGTGGTGACGCCGTCGAGACCTTTCAGCATTTCGTAGCCTTCGATCGCGAAGCCGCCGGCTTCGTGGAAAAGGTCCGAAAGCAGCGTCCCCCAGACCGAATGCGTATGCAGAACGGCGCCGACGCCGGGGGTCGTTTCGGCGACGACCGTGTGCAGCAGCGTCTCGGCCGACGGTTTCGGGTGGCTGGCGTGAATCGCCTTGCCGGCGCCGTCGACGACGACGAAATCGCCGCGCTGCAGCGAGCGCTTGTCTTTCCCGCTGGCGGTGATGAGCAGCCGGACCGGATTGCGGCCCAGAACGACGCTGTAGTTGCTGCTGGTGCCCAGCGACCAGCCGCGTAGGTGGAACTGCGCCCCGACGTCCCGCAGCGGATCGATCGCGCCCTGCCAGTTCGATACGGCGGCGGGGTCGTCCTGGGGAATAAACAGGGGGTCGTCGGCCATCGCGAATCGTCTCCGTCGCCAAGTCGCATCAATAGCGCGGAAATCGATCCGCCCGTTGGATTCTAAGATGGCGGGGAAAAGACGGCGACGGCGGACGGGAGTATTTTCGTATCCGCAACCACCGTTCAGCGGTCGGCGTCGCGAACGCAGCGGAAGCCGATGTGCGACGCGGCGCTGTCGACCGCGCCCTTGCCGCGGCCGCCGGGCAGGTAACGGATGCAGTAGTGATCGCTGCACAGAAACGAGCCGCCGCGCTGCACCCGCTTGGGAATTTCCGGTTCCTGTGGATCGTAACTCGACGTCGGCCCCTTCGGCGACCGCAACGGACTGACGCTGTAGTAGTCCGGCCGATACCAATCGGCGCACCATTCCCAGACGTTGCCCGAAAGGTCGTGGACGCCGTAGCCGTTGGGGGGGAACGAGCCGACCGGCGCCGCGGCGGCGAAGCCGTCGGCTTGGGTGTTCTCAACCGGGAACTTCCCTTGCCAGATGTTGGCCATCCATTTCCCGCCGGGCTTGAACTCGTCGCCCCAGGCGTAGGTCAGTTGGTCAAGACCGCCTCGGGCGGCGTACTCCCACTCGGCTTCGGTCGGGAGCCGTTTGCCGGCCCATTTGCAGTACGCAACCGCGTCGTCGTGGCAGACGTGCACCACCGGATGGTTTTCTCGGCCGTCCAGGGTGCTGCCGGCGCCTTCGGGGTGTTTCCAACAGGCTCCAGGGGCGTAGCGCCACCAAACCAAATGGTCGTCGAACGGTACGGCTTCGGTTGGCGGCGTGAAGACGATCGAACCTGCGACCAAGAGTTCGGCCTTGGCGTCGGGATACTGTTCCAACGTCGGCGTCTTCTCGGCGACGGTGACGTAGTCGGTTTCCTTGACGAAGCGAGCGAACTGGGCGTTGGTCACTTCCGTTCGGTCCATCCAGAATCCGGGTAGGTCGATCGGATGGATCGGTTCGGCGTCGCGGAATTCGGTGGAGCCGATGTCGGCGCGGCCGCCCGGAATCCAGACCATTCCCTCCGGCGCCGGGCCGGGGGGCGTCTTCTCCGCGCCCACGGTCGAACCGGCGTCGCGCTTGGAAATGGGCGCGGGGGGCGTCGCCCAGACGACCAACGCGACGACCGCCACCGTCGCTGCTAAGAAAATGGCCGCCGGCCTCGTTCGGCCGGCGCGGAACGGACGATCCAATATGAAATCCGCCGAAGACATCGCGAAGCCCCCCGATGATTGTCGCCGCTGTCTTCTTTGTGCGGAATCACCGGTCGGACTGCAAACGCACGATCGAAAAGCGTCGTCCATCGCCTTGGAAGTAGATCACCGTCGCCGGACGTCGGCGAAATCGGGGGGTGGTTCGGTCGGCGGCGTCGTTGCCGAGGGCGCGTCTCCGATGCGCAAGATCCTCAGCCTTCGACCATCCTCCGTCACCGCCAACGACCGGCCGTCGGGCGAGAAGTCGAGCCGATTCCGTCGGCCCGGCTGCATTTGAAAGCGGCCCGCTTCGACCCCGACGTCGCCCAACCAAAATCGCAGAACGCCGGAGACGTCGATCGAGGCGATCGTACGGCCGTCGGCGGTGACGGCGACGT
>JBOFFD010000511.1:0-6059 GCA_051648425.1 Planctomycetia bacterium | reverse complement strand
TGGCCCCTTTGCGAGCGCGTTTCAAGACCGTCTTCGTGGTCCGCGCGACCCGAAGTTGAAGTTCGTCGATCATTTCGCCGGCGGGCGGACAGGCCGCGCAGGGCGATTCCTCCAACTGGCGGTACAGTTTCGGGTGTTTGCGACGGACTTCGGACTTCTCCAGACCCTGCCAAAGTCCGAAGTCGAGGTTGCGGAGGTCGTCGAGAATCTGCACGGGAACGCCGAGCCGATCGCCGAGGAAGCGGGCGCTTTGCCGCGAGGCTTCGCCGTCGGCGCCGTAGACGATTTCGATGTCGCAGCCGGCGACCGCGCGGGCCAAGTCTTCAAGCTCGGCGAGGCCGCGGACGCTGACCGGAAGGTCGAGGTTGCCGACGATCCGTTCCTGTTCGTCGAGTTCCGTTTGCCCGGGCCGGGCGAGTATGATCTTTCCCATCTTCCATTTTCCTGCACCGACCGGAGGGCGGATGCTCGCTGGTTCGAGATACGGGAGGGTCGCCGCCTGCTCCCGCGGGTCGGTCGCTGCATACCATTTCACGCCGAATCGAAACATACACCTTCGCAGACGAAATTCGAGGAAGGAACCGCCCGGCCGCGCCGTCGAAAAGTATCGACCGCCGGATCGATCCGTGATCAATGCCGTTATCGATTGCCTACAGGGACGATAGTCGCTTCAATTCGTCATGGGCTTTCCTACGATCGACCGCCCCATAGAATGCGGAGCCGACCACGAAAAGCTCGGCGCCCGCCCGACGAACGTCGGCGATGGTCGTCGCGTTGACGCCGCCGTCGACCTGCAACAGCAGCGACGCCGGCGCATTCGCCCGCACCCAACGCAGTTTATCAAGCGCCCGCTTGTCGAAGCTTTGTCCGCCGAAGCCCGGTTGGACGCTCATGATCAGCACCAGATCGATGGAATCGATCCAGGGCGTCAAAGCCTCGGGCGGCGTATCGGGGCTGATCGCCAAACCGGCCAGCGCGCCGCCGGCGCGGATGCGTTCCAGCACCGATTCCAACGGTGGAAGCGGGGGAGCGTCAGCCGCCGACGATTGGAACGCTTCCAGATGGACGGTCAAGACCTCGCAACCGGCCTTCAAAAAGTCGTCGAGGTAGCGAGCCGCGTTCGACATCATGAGGTGGGCGTCGAAGATCAGCGGCGACGCGGGTCGCAACGACTGAATCACCGGCGGGCCGTAGGTGAAGTTCGGCACGAATCGGCCGTCCATCACGTCCCAATGGACCGTCGCGATGCCGCAGTCGGCCGCGACCGCGATTTCGTCGGCCAGACGCCCGAAGTCGCAGGCCAACAAGGACGGGCAGATGCAAGGGGCCGACGCCTTGAGCGCGGCATGGATTTCTTCGCGTGTTCGCTTCATTGGGTTCATTTGTCGTCGACCACCGAAAGGGCGTCGAACGGTTTGCCTTCGACGTACTCCAGAAACGCGCCGCCGCCGGTCGAGACGTGGGTCATCTTCTCTGCCAGGCCGAGTTCCTCGACCGCTTCCGCGCTTTCGCCGCCGCCGACGATCGTGATCGCGGAGCTGCCGGCCATCGCTTCCGCCACGCCCTTCGTTCCGTTGGCGAACGGTTCGTCCTCGAACTTGCCCATCGGGCCGTTCCAAAGCACGGTCGCCGATTCGCCGACCGCCTTGGCGTAGAGGGCGATCGTCTTCGGGCCGATATCCATGCCGAACCAACCGTCGGGAATCTCGCCGTCGACGACCATCGTCTTGGCCGTGGCGTCGGGTTTGTCGGCGACCAAATGATCGACCGGAAGAATCAAACGATCGCCGGCCAGGTCGAGCAGTTTCAGCGCGAGGTCGAGTTTATCCGCTTCGACGAGCGACTTGCCGACCGATTCGCCACGCGCCTTGCGGAAGGTGTAGGTCATCGCCCCGCCGATCAACAGGCGGTCGACCTTGCCTAAAAGCGCTTCGATGAACGAAATCTTGTCGGAAACCTTGGCGCCGCCCATGACGGCGGTCATCGGTTTCTTCGGCTTGCCGAGTAGGTTGTCGAGGACGTCGAGTTCTTTTTCGACGAGGAAGCCGACGACCCGGGAGCCGACGGGGAACTGCTTGGGGACGGCGTACATGGTGCCGTCGGTGCGATGGCAGGTGCCGAAGGCGTCGTTGACGTAGACGTCGGCGAGGGCCGCAAGCTGCTTGGCGTAGGCGTCGTCGCCGGTCTTTTCGCCGGGATGGAAGCGGACGTTCTCAAGGACCAAAACTTCGCCCGGCTTCAGCGCGGCGGCAGCGGCGGCCGCTTGCGAGCCGACCACTTCGTCGCACTTCTTCACCGACGCGCCGGGCAGCAATTCGCCCAACCGCACGGCGACGGCGTCCATCTTATACTTGGCGTCGGCGGCCGGGTCGCCTTTCGGACGGCCCAAATGGCTCATGACGATCGCCGAGGCGCCCTGTTCGAGCGCGTGACGGATGGTCGGCAGCGCGCTGCGGATGCGGCGGTCGTTCGAGATCGAGCCGTCTTTGTTTTGCGGAACGTTGAAATCGACGCGAATCAGCGCCTTCTTACCAGCCAGGTCGAGGTCGCGGATCGTTTTCTTAGGCATGAGCGACGGGTTCCTGAAGGAACGGCGGCCGAGTCAGGGCCGCCGGCGAATCGAAACGCCGCCGACCCTGGACGGTGCACCGTCGGTCGGCGGCGATAGTGGGGGACTTACTTGGTCTCGGCGACCAGCTTCAAAATGTCGGCCGCCCGGTTCGAGTAGCCCCATTCGTTGTCGTACCAACCGACGACTTTGAAGAAGTGGGCGTCGATTTCGGTCGTCCAACTGCCGTCGAAGATGCACGAGTGCGGGTTGCCGATGATGTCCGACGAAACGATCGGGTCGGTGGTGTATTCCAAAATGCCCTTCAGGGCGCCGGCCGCCGACGATTCCATCAGCTTGTTGATCTCGGCCTTGCTGGTCGGCTTGTCGAGCTGCACCGTCAGGTCGGTCACGCTGCCGGTGGGAACCGGAACCCGCATCGAGATGCCGGTGAGCTTGCCCTTGAGGGCGGGGATCGCCAGGGCGACGGCCTTGGCGGCGCCGGTGCTGGTCGGGATGATGTTTTGGGCGGCGGCGCGGGCGCGGCGGGCGTCCGAATGGACCAGGTCGAGGATGCGCTGGTCGTTGGTGTAGGCGTGGATGGTGGTCATCAAGCCCTTGGCGATGCCGAAATTCTCGTGCAGCACCTTGGCCATCGGCGCCAGGCAGTTGGTGGTGCAGGAGGCGTTGCTGACCAGTTGCATCGCGGGGGTGAGCGTCTTTTCGTTGACGCCGAGGACGATGGTGGCGTCGACGTCGTCGTCGTTCTTCGCGGGGGCGCTGAGGACGACCTTGGGGGCGCCGCCGGCGACGTGCTTCATCAGGCCGTCGCGGGTCGAGAAGACGCCGGTCGATTCAAGGACGACGTCGACCTTGTTGGCGCCCCAGGGAATCGAGGCGGGGTCTTTTTCCTTGGTGATCTTGATCGGGCGGCCGTCGACGACGAGGTGGTCGCCTTCGACGGTGACCGTTCCCGGAAAGCGGCGGTGGGTGCTGTCGTACTTCAGGAGATGGGCCAGCGAGGCGGGGTCGGTCAAGTCGTTGACGACCACGACTTCGAAATCGTTCGGGCGTGAAGCCAATACGCGGAAAACCAATCGTCCGATGCGCCCGAAACCATTGATGCCCACCCGAACCGCCATGCGAAACGCTCCTTGGTCGCCGTCGTCGAAGCCAGCCGGCCGACGACGTTCGTCCAGGGCCGGGAGTCGACAGGTCTGAATTCAGATCGCTTTGTAGGTCACGAAGGCGGGGTTGTCAATGAAGCGGTCAAACAGGTTGCAACACGTCGAAGGGTCGTGCGGATCGGAAAGGAATCGCGGGCCGACCGACTTAGAAAACCTCGCCGCCGTCAAGCGTTCCCATCGCCCGCCAAACCTGCGGGTCGACGGTCTCTCCGACGAAGGTGGTCTTGCCGTCGCCGAACAAGACGACGACTCCCCCCGCGTGTCGGCTGCGGGCGCTCATGATCCACTCTTTTTGATACCAGGCGTTGAAGGCGCCGACGCAGGGGGCTTCGGGAATGGAGACGCAGAGCGTGTTGCGCAGTTCGTCGGGGGTAGTGGTGTTGGGCGGGCGGTTGTGTTGGTAGAGGGGGCCTTCGGAGTACCAGGTGACGCCGCGAAAGTCGTCGCCGGGGGCGAGAATGACTTCGGACGCGAAGGCGGTGTGGGACGACCCGTCGCCGATGGCCTCGATGCGGACGGCGCTGTTGTAAGAAAAGACGCCGGTCGGGGTCGTGCGCGGGAGCATGGCCGGGAAGGTCATCGGGCCGACGCCGTCATTGAAGACGTAATTGTGTTTGGCGTAGAACTGCCGGGCGGGGGCGACGGGTCCGACGTCGGCCGGGCAGAGCAAGCCGCGGATCACGCCGACCGAAACCGTCTGGTTGGCGTTCGGTTGGTTGGCGAACGAAACGGAGAAGTTGATGGCGTCGAACAGTTCCTGCTCGCCGAGGAACGGAAGGATCTGAATCGGTGCTGGCGCTTCATTCAGGGAGGTGGGGCGGTCGACCTGCACCCATCCCGGTGGAAGGACGAGAAGCGATTCATGATAAGAGTGCAGCGCCAACCCGATCTGACGGAGGTTGTTTTGGCACTGGACGCGCCGCGCGGCCGATCGAGCTTGTTGGACGGCCGGCAGCAACAAAGCCACCAAGACGCCCACGATGGCGATGACGACGAGAAGTTCCAAGAGTGTGAAGCCGGCCCGGCGTGACTTGGGCATTTTTCCTGGCTCCGCCGTCCGCTTCCGGCGCCGTTTGCCGATACCCCTTCGTGGAGATCGGCCGAGGCGCTCGGTGGACCTACCCAATAGGGTACTCCGATCGGAGGGCCGTCGTCAAGGGTGGCCTCGTGCGCGGCGGCGAAGTTCATCCACCGCTGTGGTTCGCGGCGAAAGTCGTCAGCGCGGCGTGGTCGATTTTTCCGGCGGAAACTGCGAATACCATTCTTCCGGAATCTCGTGCGATTCCGCGTCGTCGCGGAAGCGCCAATGCGTCGGACGGTGGCAGCCGTCGATCCACACGAAGTACGCGCTGCGATGATTGACCCAGCAGGGGAACATCATCGTACCGATCACCGGATCCTTCAACGTCACTCCCAGGGATCGGAATTCGTCGACCAGCGTCGCCTCTTGCGCGATCAGACGGACCAGCTCGGCGGCGGCTTCGTAGCGACGACGGCGCTGCTCATAGTCCGGCTGCACCCGGCCGCGCGGTTCCGCCGCGAGCTTTTCCAGGAAATGGCGTCGCACGCAGACCGCGCGCAGGTCGGCGACCAATCGAATCAAGTAGGGACGCATCTTAAGGATTTGATGGAGCGTGAAGTGTTTGCGACGTCGATTTTGACGCTGGCCGAGCCGCCGTTCCATATCCAACTCCTCCGCACAAAGGCAGGGAACTTTCCTGCATCGGGCCGTCCGCCGGAGCCGTCGCGGTTCCGTCGCAAAGCCGTTTCCACCGTACCCGGCTTGTACCATGGTAGCACGTCGCCGTCGTCGGAACAGTGAATCGTCGACCGTCCGCCGCCGCGGCGCCGTCGAAGTCGGCCGCGATGAAGTTATTCGCACCCTTCATCGTCTCGGCCGTCTAGAATTCCAGATGCGAATCGCGCGCCGCCGACCGTCGAAGACACCTATTCGCCGCGAATGAACGACGAAGCGTAGGAACGCACCTCTTGACCGTTCAATACATGGAAACGCCGCAGCCGGTCGATGGTGCGTCCGGAGAACCGTTGCAGCCGAATGTGGACGAGCCGTTTGCCGTAGTCGCGCGCGATCCGCCGCCACGATGCTTTCAGCGGGCACGGGCTGACGACCGCGACGTGCTTCGCGGCGCTGTGGAAGACCGCCGCTTCCAGCAGCCGTTCTTCCAGCGACCCCGTGCGCCGCAGCCGGGGGTCGGTCCAGACGTCTTGAATGTACCGCGGCGGGAACAGGAAGAAGACGCCGCCGTACTGCGCCCGCCCGATGCCCGGCCCCACCATGTCTTCGCTGAAGTCGGTGGCGAAGA
>JBOFFD010000510.1:0-3527 GCA_051648425.1 Planctomycetia bacterium | reverse complement strand
GCCATTTTCAACAATTTCCCAACAGCCATTGTAACCTTGATAGCAAGCGGCGAGCGCACCTCCCGCAAAAATGAATGCAGCTCCGACAGATGCGACGAATCCACTTTTAACGATCATTGAAGAACCTCCAAAAGTGTTAACCGCGGTGCAAACCAAATTTACGTCGCAGAAAATCTTCAATTGCCGAATAGCTGAGAAAAAGCATTTCTGGGCCACCGAGGAGCAACTGAATATCGGCGATTCCGTATTCAGGGAACACTGAGGGGTCAGGAGCGACTAAAGACCGAAGATTTTCGGAATCTTCGGACCCGCCGAACGTAACAAGCAGCATCTAAGACGCCGCGGCCATCAGTTTACATGACATGGTCATCTCCGTAGGCTGTTCCAAGCTCTTCCCAGACGGCTTGATCGACATCGTCGCCGACGAACTCGACTTTGCCATCGCCGAACAATACGTTCACGCCGCCAGGATGCCGGGATCGAGGTCCCGCCATGGACTCATTGCCGTGTTGACCCATGGCGCACGACACATAAATGTCGTTGGGAGGCGAGTGATGGCTGTACGCGGTATGAATGCCGCCACTGAAAAACCAGAATCTTCCACCGTAAGTCATCCATTGGAAATCCGTGGAACTCTGGCATATATTCCTTCGGAAAGCGACGAAATTTCCGGTGAGTGGCGGATGTTCATTCGGCTCGATCATATCAGTCGCCACGTCAGCGACAGTTTCATTGAAACTTCCCCGCGTCCGCTCGCTCAGGAAGACCGTGTTGCCCATTCCATCGAGGACGGCGGCGGGCATTACCGGCCGAAAGTATCTGAAGGGAAAGTTCCAAGGCGGAAAATGCAACCCGTTGACCCGATAGTTGTTCAAGCCTAGCGGCGATGGATCGCTAGGACATAGGAACATTGCAATCCTAACCTGTCTAGCAGTCTTGTTCACTTCAAGTGGATAGTCGGGCTCTTCAAGTTCGATGAAATCAAAGTTGATCTGGTCGAAGATCTGTGACGCCTCGCAAAATGGAAGCAAGTAACCATGTACCGAAGAATAGTTGCCAGAATAAGGTTTACCATCTTTTGAGATGCCAGTCGGAAGGGACGTGGGAGGAAGAATGCCATGAACTTCGGTGTAGGCGTTGATCGCCATGCCGAGCTGCCTGAGATTGATCGCGCAATGAACTCGCAGAGAACTTTCGCGGGCCTGTTGGACCGCGGGAAGAATCATCGCCATGAGAAGAGCGACGATTCCAATGACGACGACCAACTCGACGAGCGTAAATCCCAGGCGTCTCATGTCGTTCTCCGACGCAAGGAAACCGGAGGCTCAAAAAACTCTATATTGATAGGAGTTTAATTGCTTGTTTGCGGCTTGTCAAGACTTTTTGGATTGCAAGTTTTTGATTTTTCGATTGCGAGTTTTGTAGGCAAGATATCGGCCGGCGTCTTTTCCAGTGGAGTTAGAGCAATGCTTCCAGCAGTGGAAGCGTTCTAATGAGGCTTTTCAGGCGGTCGCCTCGCGACCAGAAAAGAAAAGGGGGTGAGAAGGTGTCATGACCGTTCTGCGATGATCTCGGCGAGAGGTCGCCACGGTTCGGCCGGGGCGGCCGCTTCAGGAATCGACGGCCTGCCGCCAGCGGAACGGCAGGGCGTCGGCCAGGGCGTCGCGGTTGGCGGCGGTCACTTCGATCGATTCCAGGTCGCGGTGCAGTTTGACGGCCTGGATCAGGCCGGAGCCTTGGTCGGAAACGGTGGCCAAGAGCGGCGTCGAGCCGTCGACGAGCCACGCCAGGCGGTCGACGAAGGCCGGGCACAGGCACTGCCACCGGCCGATTTCATCGACCACGACCAGGTCGGCCGAGGCGGCGTCGGCCAGTTCGCGCAACAGAAATCGCTCGAAGCCGGCAACGTCGACGCCGTAGGGCCCCAGCCGACGGCCCTTGGCGAAGGCGGCGTTGAACGCGACATCGGCCAACCGCAGTCGCACGCCGGCGGTGAGGCTAACGGCGTCGACGCCGATGCGGCGCCCGCCGACCCGTACGTCATGGGTGGTGAAGCCGACGACCCGACGGTCATCCAGGGCGGCCGCCACGCGCCGAACGAGCGTGGTCTTGCCACAGCGGCGCGGACCGGTCAGCAGGACGCGCGTCGCCCCGGCGGTCGGCGATTCGATGTCCTGAATCGCCCCGCTCGACGCGGGGACCAGCGAAACGACGCCCGATTCCATGTCGCAGACCTCCGGCGCAGGCCCCCCGAAATCCTTCGCGGAGGTTCGACCGAAAGCGATTCGGATTCAGTCGACCGTCCGCGGCGTCCCTTCGTGGGATTGAACAGTCAGCGAAGAAAGGCTCAAAACCTACTTCGCAGCACCCGTCGCCGCTTCAAACTATCGACCAACGATTCGTCTTCGGGCCAGCCGACGACGAGCCACAACCTACGCCGAAGGCATTCTAGCTCAGTGGGCTGCAGTAATGCGAGAGGATTTCGTGAAGACTACGCAAACTAAGGTTGCGTTTATCTATTCACGAAAAGACTAAGTGGGTCGTTTGACGACCATTTTCTCGTTGACGATACGACTTTCCGTTACTCGACGGCCGACAGGAACGCCGTCGCGGCGGTCACGGTGGCGGCGACTTGAATCGCTTCCAGAATCGCTTCGTCGCCCAGGCCCAAGTCGCGGGCCTTGGCCACGTGCCCCGAGGTACACGGCTTGCACCCGTTGACGTCGCTGACCACCACGTTGATGAGTTCGACGGTCTTGTCGTCCAGCGACGTGCCCGCGAACGCATGCGCCCGCAGACCCACCGGCAGCCCTTCGAAAGTGGCGACGCCCGAGATGTCGCGGAACTTGAAGAAGACGTTGTACATCGCGCAGGTGGCGGCGATGCCCAACGCGTCGACGACGGTCTGTTTCGCCACGCCCCGCGCCTCGGCCTGTTCACTGAAATAGGCGACCAGCGGCTTGTTCTTCTGCACCCCGGCCGTCGCCGCCGCCAAGAGCAGCTTCGTACCGATCGGCAGCTTGCCGTCGGTGAACACGAACTTTTTGACGTTCATGTAGAAGTCTTGCAGCAGCGCCGGCACGTGGCCGAGGTTCAGAAAGACCGCCGGCGTCTCGGCGACCCCCAACGCTTCTTTCAGTCGACCCAACGTCTGTTGCACTTTTTCGGGGGCGGACGATTCGGCGAGCGGTTCGAGGTAAGACACGGCGGGTGATCCTTGGGTCGTCGATGTTCGATTGGAACGCCGACGGCTCGGCGTAATTCCTTCACCGATACCATAGGCGCGGCCGCGGCGGCGCGTAACAACGAAAACGCCGTCGACGAGAGGTGTCGTCGACGGCGCCGCGTTTCAATGCTCGGCGGAACGACCCGTCAGTTGAGGGTCGATTCGCCCTTCTTCCAGTTGCACGGGCAGAGCTTGTCGGTTTGCAGGGCGTCGACGACGCGAATCACTTCGTCGACGCTGCGGCCGACCGACAGCGGATGGATGGCCATCCATTGCAGCACGCCGTTCGGGTCGATGAGGT
>JBOFFD010000509.1:0-14297 GCA_051648425.1 Planctomycetia bacterium | reverse complement strand
CGTCTAAGATCGCGCCGCCCAAACCCATCGTCGCCACGGCCAACAGCGGCGGCAGTATGTTCGGCAGGACGTGCGAAGTCATGAGCCGAAACGGCGTCGCCCCCATCGCCCACGCCGCCTTGACGAACTCCAGGTCGCGCACCGCCAGCGCTCCGGCGCGGGCCTGACGCGCGTATTGCGGCGCCTGGGCGGCGGCTACGGACAGCATGACGTTTTCCAGACTGGGGCCGAGGACCGCCGTCACTACCAGCGCCAGTAAGATCGATGGAAACGTCAGCATCACTTCAACGACGCCGGTTAAGACGCGGTCGACCCAGCCGCCGGTGAAACCGGCCGCCACCCCCAAGGGCGTTCCGACGGCGAACGCCAAGACCACCGCCAACACGCCGACCCACAACGACGCCCGGCCGCCGTACACGGTTCGACTGAAGACGTCGCGTCCCAGGTCGTCGGTGCCGAACCAATGCGTCGCCGACGGCGCTTTAAGACGGTCGACGGTCGACTGTACATCGGGGTCGGCCAACGGCAATATTGGAGCCAGTATCGCGCCGATGGTGGCGACGGCTAGAAACGCGGCGGCGGCGACGACGGCGGGATCGAAGAAGCGCGGGCGCGGCATGGTTCGTCTCACAGAAATTTCGCGGAGCTTCGGTTTCTAAGACGTGGATCGAGCCAGGCGAGCAGGACGTCGGCGGCGAAATTGACGGCGACGAACAGAACGCCCAAGAGTAAGACGGCGCCTTGCAGGGCGTTGTAGTCGCGGGTGGTGGCGGCCTGCAACACGTACCGCCCCAGTCCCGGCCAGCCGAAGACGGTTTCGGTCAACACGGCGCCGCTGAGTAAGACGGTGGTTTGCGTCGCCAGCAGGCTGGCGATCGGCACGGCGGCCGCCGGCAGCGCGTGGCGAAACAACACGCGGCGCGGGGTCGCGCCTTTGGCGCGGGCGGTGCGAATGAAGTCGTCGCGCAGGACGTCGACCAGGGCGGCGCGGGTGACGCGGGCGACGATGGCGGTGGGCACGCTGGCGAGCGTGACGGCCGGCAGCAGTAGGTGCCGAACGGCGTCGTAAAAGAGATCCCAGCGACGGGCGAGGGCGGCGTCGACAAGGAAAAGGCCGGTTCGTTCGACGCCGCGGATGTTGGACCGGACGTCGAGTCGGCCGGAACCTGGCATTCCGGGAAAGGCCAAAAGCAACAGGATTCCGAGGAAGAAGATGGGAATGCTGACGCCGATGCTGGACAGGGCGACGGCCAAGCGGTCGGGCCAGCGGCCGCGGTATTGGGCGGCGACGATCCCCGCCGCGACGCCGGCGGCCGACGCCAAAAGCAGCGCGGCGACGGTGAGTTCGACGGTGGCGGGGAAGCGGCGGGCCAATTCGGCGACGACGGCTGGCCGACCGGGGCTGAGGTAGCTGACGCCGAGATCGCCCTGGACCGCTCGCCAAAGGTAGTTGGCCAACTGCACCGGGGCCGGCCGATCCCAGCCGTACTGTTTGTCGACGCGCGCAACCTCTTCGGCGGTGGCGCGCTGGCCGAGCATGGCGACGGCGGGTCCGCCGGGGGTGGCCCGCAGGGCGAAGAAGACGGCGACGAAGGCCGTCGCGGCGACAGCGAAGGCGTGAAACGACCGAAGAAGGGCAAAGCGCAGCATGATGGGTGTTGTACTTCGCCGACGGGACGGCCGCCAGCCTGTCGACGCCCCGAGGGGAAACGGACGATGGAAAGGTCTTAGATGGTTGCTGGAGACGGTCGCGGTTCATAACTGATAGCGGAAACAGCGGCTTCCGGCCGTCCGTCGAGAGGAATCCGCGCGTGGCAGGCGAACCGATCGTCGAGTTCGAGAAGATTCGCAAGGTTTACAAGGGTCCGTTCGGTTGGGGCGCCGGCTTGACGGCCCTCGACGGCGTCGACTTCCGCATGGAGCCGGGAACGGTGCAGGCCCTTTTGGGACCGAACCGGGCCGGCAAGACGACGCTCTTGAAAATCCTGCTGTCGATCAGTCTGCCGACTGGCGGCGTCGGTAAACGGCTTGGACGGCCGCTGACCGACCGTTCGACCCTGGCGCGGATCGGCTACGTCCACGAAAACCAAGCGTTCCCCAAGTATCTGACGGCGTCGTCGCTCTTGGAGTTCTACGGCACGTTGACGCTGCTGCCGCCGGCCGACTTGAAGTCGCGCATCCCGGCGCTGTTGGAGCGGGTGGGTCTGGCGGACCGCGGACGTGAGCCGATATCCCGGTTCAGCAAGGGGATGGGCCAGCGGCTGGGGTTGGCGCAAGCGCTTTTGAACGACCCGGACCTGTTGGTGTTGGACGAGCCGACGGAGGGCCTGGACCAAGGCGGCCGGGATTTGTTGCGGAGCGTGACGGCCGAGCGGAAAGAGGCCGGCCGTTCGACGCTGTTGGTGTCGCACGTGCTGCCGGAAGTCGAGCGCTTGTGCGACGGCGTGTTGGTGCTGGACCGAGGCAAGAAGATCTTCGACGGGTCGATGAACGACCTGTTGACCGGCACGGACGGCGGACGGCGGCCGTTGGACGCGGCGTTGCAGACGCTGTACGGGCGGACGCTGTCGTGAGCGCGACGTGGCGGCGAACAATCGCCGCGTTGGTGTTGGATACGTTTCGGCAGGCGTCGAGTTCCGGCTTGACGGTCGCGCTAGTCGTTTCGACGCTGCTGGCGACGGCGGCCTGCTTGTCGCTGACGGCGCGGACCGTGACCACCCCGCCGCCCGTGGGTGCCCCCGTGGGGTCGCCGTCGGCGACGCACGGTGAAATCGGTTTGGCCGGCGCCGGTTGGTCGATGCGGCTTGGCGCCGACGCGGCCGAAGCCGAACGGACGGCGCCGGCGCTGGTGGCCGGGGTGGCGGCCAACGGGGCGGGCGTTCTACTGGCGTTGGCGTGGACGGCGGGATTTCTTCCCAACTTCGTCCAGCCGCAGTCGGTGTTCGTGCTGTTGGCGAAGCCGCCGAGGCGTCGTGGGCTGCTCGTTGGGAAGGTCGCCGGAGCGGTGGCGGTCGTGGCGGCTTACGGTGGGATATTCATCGCCGCGACGTGGGTCGCCTTCGGTCTGCGCACCGGACGATGGGACGCCGGCTACCTCTTGGCGATACCGATGCTCGCGCTGAACTTCTTTCTCTTCTACTCGATGTCGGCGTTGTTGGGGGTTTTCCTTCGCAGCACGGCGGCGAGCATCATCGGGTCGATCTTCTTCTTCGCGGTGTGCGTCGGGATGAACGCGGGGCAGCGTTTCGCCTCGGAAGCGCTAAGCGACAAACCCGGCGCGGTGGCGGCCCCGATGTTGCGGGCGACCGAGTTCTGTTACTGGCTGCTGCCGAAACCGGTCGACCTGCAGTTCCTGTTGTGGCAGGCGCTGGACGCGCCGGAGGCGGGGGTTGTGAAGGCGCCGCTGTTGGTCGTGGCGACTTCGCTGCTGTTTCCGCTGTACTTGCTGTGGACGGCCGTCATTGAATTCGAGCAAACCGAGTATTGAGCGGACGGCCACGAGGTCGAGGCCGTGCCGAAATTGACGACGTTCGTGCGGCGTGGCGACCGGTCAGACGCCGAAGCCGCGAAGTAGGAAGCCGACGGCCAGGACGCCGGCGCCCACCATGAGAAGAATGCAGCCGACCATCTGAAGCGTGATGGGTGATTTGACCGGAAGCAACCGGCGGATCCGCATCGAGGCGGCGCCGAACAAGGCGACGACCTCGGTGGTCAGGGCGGCGGCGACGATCGCCCAGCCGCTGCTCGTCAAAACAGTTGAGAATTCCATCGCCACCACCATCGAGAAACAGTACGCCCGAAGCGCGAAGAACTAACCACCATTGACGGCCTAGAGATAATCGCTTGAGGCCGACGGAGCAAGGTCAGGGGGCGACGCGGCCAAGCGCGGCTGCGGCGCGGGACCGAAATTCCCGCAGGGAAACGATTTCGGCCGGTACACCCGGTTTGACGATGGCGGCGACGAACTCTTGCTCCATGTCGGGGGCGGCGGCGAGCATGGAGCCGGCCGGTCCGAATTCGATCCATCGGCCGTCGGCGAAGATGACGAAGACCCGTTCGATCGCGCCGATGGCCGCATTCCAAAAGCGTACGGTGCCGTCCCTACCGACCGAGGCGATCGTCTTTCCGTCAGGGGAATAGGCGAGGTTGGTCGTTCCCGCGCGATGGCCGGACTTCCGCCAGAGCACGATGCCGGATTCGTCGCCGACCGTAACGAAGCCACGGTGGTCGGTGTAGGCGAGGAACTTGCCGTCGGGGCTGTAGACGACGGATTGGCGGGGGACGGGGATGCGTTTCAGTACGGCGCCGTCGCGGTCGAGAATGAAGCAAACGTCGCCGGCGGTCGCCAATCGAGAGCCGTCGTGGTTCCAGGCCAGGTGCGAAACGGTGGCGTTGAGTTGTACGGTGCGCGCGAGCCGTCCTTCGGGATTCCAGAAGAAAAGCGAGTTTTCCTTGCTGATCGATCCCGCGGCCAGCACCGAGCCGTCGGGCCTCCACGCAAGGGCGCGCACGTCGCCGGTGTGTCCGCGCATGGTTTCCAGCGGCGCGCCCTCGGCGTCGAAAAGTCGAACGGTCTGGTCGAGGCAGCCCAGGGCGAAGCGACGGCCGTTGGGCGACCAGGCGCCGGCGTTGAAGACGGAGGTAGGCAGCGGTCGGACGAAGGCGGTCTGATTCCAGTCGGCGTTCCAAAAGCGGACGCCGTCTTCGTGGGTAGTGGCGGCTCGGCCTTCGGAGCCGCATGCGAGGCTGCGGATGGACTTGTCCACGTTCTTAGCTCGCTGTGGAAGGCCGTTGGAACCAAAACCGAAGAGCAATCCCTTGCTGCCGCCGATCATCAATACGTCCGACTGTCGATCCCACTGACAAGATTGAACGACCTGCCCCGGCGACCGCAACGAGGCGAAGAGAGTTGACCGGTTGGCGGATTCGTAGAGACGGGCGTCGAAGTTGTTGGCGGTCGTCCCGAAGACGAAGCGACCGTCGGGGCTCCAGGAAATGGTCTCGCCGAAGAAGGCGTCGGTGATTTCGACGGCGTCGCGGTCGACGATCCAGAAATGGACGCCGTCGGTCGGAGCGTTGGAGTAGGCGTCGATGGCGGCCAAGACGTCGCCGGCCGGATTCCAGGCCACCTCGAAGACCGCGCCGGCGAAATCGGTCAACGTTTTCACTGTTTCGCCGGGACGGGCTAGATCCCACACCCGAACCGACTTGTCTTGGCCGCACGAAGCGATCCAGGTCTTGGTCGGATGCCAATGCAACCAATTGACGCCGCCCTCATGGCCGTTCAAAGAGAGGGCGCGAACACCGGCGGCCGAGTAGACTTCGATCCGGCCGCTGGCGCCGCAGACGGCGAAGCGGGCGCCGTCGGGGCTCCAGCCGACGCAAGCCAACGCTTGGTCGCCGGCGACCTCTTTGACGACGACCCCTTTCTCGTCCCACAGGCGGACCGTGGCGTCGTCGCCGCAACTGGCGACGAGGTCGCCGTTCGGCTGGAACGCCACGCATCGGACCGGACCCTTGTGGCCGTCGAGCCGTTTCAACAAGACGCCGTCGCTCGTCCAAATACGGACGAAGCCGTCGGACGAAGCGGCCGCCAAGAGAGTGCCGGCGGCGTTCCAAGCGACGGTGTTGATCGATCCGGCGCTGCCGGGGATCAAACCGAGGGGTTCCAACGTTCGGCCGTCGAGCAGGCGGACGACGCCGGATCGATCGCCGACGGCGACGACGCCGCCGTCGGGACGCCACGCGGAGGTGACCATCGGGGTCGACGGTCGGCGGGAGAAGACGTTCCAGCGGCCGAGACCGGGAAAATCGGCCGGCGCCGCGACGATTCCGGGCAAAGCCGACTTGGGATCGCCTTCCTTCCAGGATTCGCCGAGCGTGGCGGCCGAAGGCTTCACGGCCGGCGAGACGATCTTCGGGGCCGCCGCGCGCATCGGGAGATCGGGCGGCGTTTCGGCGGGCGATTTCGCGGGCGTCTCGACCGGCGCGGCAACGGACGTCTCGGCCTTGGCGTCTTGACGCAAGGTGAACGCCGTCAAAGGCGGAGCCGCTTTGGGAATGAGCGGGCGGACGAAGTACGAGACCAGCGAGACGGCGACGACCGCGCCAATGACCCCAGCGACCACGAAGGCGTGGCGTCGAACGTTGGGCTTGCTCGACGGCGTCGGGTCGGCGGTGGCGGTCGGAATCGTCAAGGGAACCAACGCGGTGGCGACGTCGATGGGATGCACGGTGTCCGGAGCGTCGGGGGAAAGATCAGGCCATGGCGACGAAGCGGCGTCGGCGGTCGGGGTTGGAGCGCCCAAGTCGATCGGCGAAGTGGAAGTCGATGTCGTCGTTGGTTTTGCCGGGGCCGAGGCGGCGGAAGCGGACTTCAGGGGGACGGCGGATCGGCCGGCGGAATCGCCGAACCCCAACCCCGAACTGTCGCCGAGGGCCGCCGGCCCGCTTGACTGTGGGAGTGGGAAGGGGCGGAAGGGGGCCATGTCGGTGGTGCTGTGGGGGGCTCCCGGCTGGGAAACTGGCACGGGAGCGGCCGCCAGGCGGGCGGCGGCGCTCATGCCTTGTAAGGCCAACGGCCGTTGCATCGACACGACCGAAAGGGCGGCGCGGACTTCGCCCATCGTTTGGAACCGCCGCGACGGCTCCTTCGCCACCATGCGCTGAAAGATCGCGTCGAGTGCGGCCGGTACGTCGGCGCGGACCTGCGCCAACGAGGGCGAGGGTTGCGTGACGTGGGCCAAGATCTTCTGCATCGAGGTCGCGCCGTTGAAGATCGGCCGAGCAGCGAGCAGGTACCAGATGGTGCAGCCGAGGCTGTAGACGTCGGAACGGGCGTCGGCGCGCGAGGTGTCTTCGGCTTGTTCCGGAGCGATGTAGTCGGCAGTTCCTAACACCGAAGCCACGCCCGGCTGAGTCAGCGATTCAGCGGCGTCGTACGGTCCGTCCGGCACGGTGAGCCGGGCGAGACCAAGATCGAGCACCTTGACCGCGCCCTTGTCGTCCAGAAGGAGATTCGCCGGTTTGACGTCCCGATGAATCACATTCCGTTCGTGGGCGAACTCCAGGCCGGCGGCGGCCTGAAGCGTGTACTCGACCGCCTGATCGACGGTGACGGCCCCGCGATCTCGGACGCGCGCTCCAAGGTCGATTCCTTGAACGTACTCCATCACCAGGTAGTGAACGCCGCGATGTTCGCCGGCGTCGTACGCGCGAACGATGTTCGGGTGTTCCAGGCGCGCCGCCAGCTTCACTTCGCGTTGAAACCGAAGGACGGCGTCCGCTGAGTTCATCAGTTTGGACGGCAGCACTTTCAGGGCGACCGTGCGGTCCATTCGGCGGTGCTTCGCCCGAAAAACGGTCCCCATACCCCCTTGCCCGATCCGGTCGAGCAAGATGTAGTCGCCCAGGACGAGTCCCAAGGTTTTCCCGTGGAACAGGCAGCCTGCCTGGTACGGGGTGAGCAGGCGGCGGCGGACGAGTTCACGGGCGAGGGCTTCCGAATCGTCGAGGGGGAAGGCCGGGGGCAGGTTGTCGGCGAAGTCGCGGATTTGTTCGACCGGCGCCAGATTCAACGTCCGAACGAGTTCCAGGAGTTGTCGGGCCGGAATTGGCATCGAAAAGCCACCAGTATCAATCCGACGTCCGCAGTTTCGGTATGAGACAAAGTAGTCTGCCGTCGAGAGTCCGGCAAGCGCCGGAGCGGGGCGGCCGCTCTTAGCGCCGGGGACCAAGCTTTGAAAGCATTAGATCCTATTTTGAAACCGTCTATGGATTTAGGGTAGCGAAGAGTTCTCCGGAAGTTGTTTCGATGGTGAAGAGGGAATGTTTGGCGCCAAAGATGCATACGTGCGACGGAACGACGCTGGCAGGATCGACGAATTGTCCGTGGCGCGGGCGGCTTGTTTGGAAAGTCGTCGTAAAAGGCGTTGGTACCCAGTCGGTTGGTTTTTTCTATGCTACACTGTGGCCGCATTGGGCGGCGATGGACGACGACGAGCGAAGGGCCGTTGGTTTCAGTGACGGGCGACCCGGCGATGAACGAACCCGCGCGGCTGCCGTCGAACGACGATACCGATAAAGAGCCGATGCCGGCGGCGGACGTCGTCGAACGACAAGTTCATGTATTGGTGGTCGACGATGAAAGCCCGATCCGACGGATCATCGCCATGCATTTGACGCGGGCCGGCTTCTTGGTCGAACTGGCCGCCGACGGCGAGGAAGCTTTGGCGAAGATCGTGAGCCGCCCACCCGACCTGATACTCTCCGACCTGCAAATGCCTCGTTCAAGCGGCTTGCAACTCTGCGCGGTTCTGGCGACTGACGAAGCGACGCGGAAAATTCCGGTCGTTCTTTTGACCGCTCGAAGTTATGAACTGGAAGAGGCTGATCTCCATCTCTGTCCTAATATACTTCAAGTGCTGTGCAAGCCGTTTAGTCCTAGCGACTTGCTGAACACCGTTCGTGAAACGCTCATCTTGCGGAACCAAGAGTGATGCGAACCGCGTCGGCCACGAACGCGAAATCATTGAGTTTGCACGCATTGCTTAGGTCCAACGGCTTTTGGCCGGACGAGGCCGAAGCCGGCGTTGGCGCACTGGCGCACCGTCTTTTCGGCGCCGAAGGCGTACCTTCCACGCCTTACCGGTATGGGCCGGGCGAACGCGAGCTTTTGGTCGAAGAAACGTCGCGTCTTTTGGACCTTGACGTTCGTCTCTACTCCATCGACGGAAAATTTTACGCCGCCGGTGCGGGGGTGGTTCCGCCCGCTTCGGATTCATTGGTCGAATCGTTGGCGGCGAAAGTCTCGGCCGGCGCGCTTGAACCGTCGGTCGTGACCGAAGACGGTTCGCCGATCATCCACCTCGCCCTTCCAGTGGAGCTTCGCGGAGCACCGAATTCCTTCCTGATTGCAAGCTTTTTTCCGTTCGACGCGGCGGCGAATCCGACCCCGGTCGACCGGCTGGACCCGGCGGCGGCGGCTCTCGCGGAATCCTCCCACTACCGTTCGTCGGCCGCTCCGCGCTTGCTGGCCGTTTTGTCCGACCGCCTGAGTACCTACGCTTTCGTACAGGACCAGGAAACCGAACTCCGCGAACTCGGCGACAAGCTGCTGGAAGCCTACGAAGACATAGCGCTCGTCTATCGACTGGGGCAGTCGTTTAATCTTCGGTCGGCGCCGGAAAACCTGCTCGCCGGCTGCTGCCAGGAATTAGCGACCGCCCTCGGACGGAACTATTCGTTCGCTTGCCTCGCGCGAAGCCCCGTCCCGACCGACCCGCTCGGCCACAGCGTCGGCGACAATTGGCGGGTCGCCGCCGTCGGTTCGTGTCATTTGCCGCAGGACATGCTTCCGGTTCTGCTGGAGTTCTACAAGTCGAAGGCGTTGCCCCTCGGTCAACCGCACGTTTGCAGCGACCGGTCGGCGCGAACCGTCTGCCCGGCCCTTGACCCCTCGGTGCGGTCGCTGCTGCTGGCACCATTGTCGTACCAGGGCGAGAACCTCGGCCTGCTCGTCGGCGTCTCGACCGACCCCGATTCCTTCTTCGGATCCGACCAAGCTCAGTTGATCGCCAATCTGGCGACGCAGGCCGCCGGCTGTTGGAAGAACTTTCTTCTTTTCGCCGAGCTGCGCGCCATGCTGGTTTCGGTCGTGCGGGTGCTCGTCTCGGCGATCGACGCGAAAGACCCGCACACCTGCGGCCACAGCGAACGGGTGGCGGCGATCGCGCGGGGGCTGGCCGAGAAGATCGGCCTCGACGGCGAACAGGTCGACAACATCTTCCTCAGCGGTCTTCTGCACGACGTCGGCAAGATCGGGGTTTCCGAAAGAATTCTTCGCAAGGCTGGTCCATTGACCGCCGAAGAATGGGAGCAACTTCGTCGGCATCCGGAAATCGGCGCCCGAATCCTTGAGGCGTCGCCGGGACTTTCCCGACTTGTTGCCGGCGTCCGATTCCACCACGAGTCCTACAACGGCACCGGGTATCCGCTCGGTCTGGAAGGCGACGATATCCCGCTCATGGGTCGTATCATCGCGATTGCCGACAGTTTCGACGCCATGTCGACCAACCGGCCTTATCGTGCGGCCCTTCCCCCGGAGGAAGTCCGTCGCGTCTTCCGCTACGGCAGCGGCATCCAATGGGATGCCGAACTCGTCGCCGCGTTCCTCGAAATGTTCGAGGAAACCGATTTCCAAGATTCCTACCGCCTGATGTGCCAGTCGGAAAAAAGCGACACGCGCAACCGGCTCAACCGCGCGGCGCGAGTCGATGAAGCGGTCGAAAGAAATCCAGCGACTGAAAACTGAGCCGACGGTGAAGTTTTCGTAAAGGTAAAATTTTTTACTTGACGCCAGGGTAGCTGTTCACCAAAGTAATAACGGCGGGTGAATGGTTCGGTAGACGCAGTTGATCGGTCGGCTTGTCCGACGGCCCAGCGTTGGAAACAACGAGCGGGTTTCCACTGTTCCGATTCGCCTTCCGTTCAACCGGGGATTCGGTTTCGACTTCTCCATGGACAGAGTCGTCCACGGGTGGTTTTCGGGAATTAGGGGATTTTCATGCAAAAGCGCAAGCATCTTGGCTTCACGCTGATCGAACTGCTGGTGGTCATCGCCATCATCGCCGTTTTGATCGCTCTGCTCCTGCCGGCCGTCCAGGCGGCCCGCGAAGCGGCTCGTCGTTCTCAGTGCCGCAACAACCTGAAGCAGCTCGGGTTGGCCATGCACAACTACCACGACGCCCACAAGCAGTTCCCTCCGGGTTTGACCTCTGCCGCTGTTCTCAACACCCCCAACTTCGGTGCGTTCGACTTCGCCACCGTCACCGGCGGCGGCGGCGTCAACGGTGGTACGACGGCGTTTACGCTGGTTCTGCCGTTCCTTGAAGAACGTGCTCTGTACCAGGCGTACAACATGCGTCTGAACAGCAGCTCGCTGGCCAACGGAACGACCGTCTCGGGCATTGTCAAGACCTTGGTTTGCCCGTCGAACGCCCGCGGCGACGATCTGATCCAAGCGGCGGTTCCCGGCAGCGCTCCCAACCCCCGCGGTATGGGTCCGACCGACTACGCCCTGTCGATCGGCGGCACCGCCATCCTCACGACCTTCAACCCGTTCAGCATCCTCACTGACGGACGAGTGCCTCAGGGTGCCCACCCGGCCGCTCAGCGCCTCGGCGCCGGTGCGTTCAACATCAACAGCAACTGCAGCATCCGCACGATCCGTGACGGCACCTCGAACACCTTCATCGTCGGCGAAGCCGCCGGCAGCCCCCAGTTGCCGGTGTCGATCAACGGCGCCACCCCCATCAACCAGACCGACGCCGTCGACAATGGTTGGGGTCAGGGTTACATCAGCCCGCCGCAAGGCACGGCCGGTGGTGGTTTCGGCTCGGTCTTCGCCGCCGCCGCGAACAACGCCCAATACTCCACCACCGGCGCTTTGCTGCCGGTGGCCCAATGGGGTCGCATCCCGTTGAACGAAGGCAAGCTCCGCTTCGGTCGTTCGACCTCCGTGACCGGCTTGGGTCCTGCCGCCGTTACGCAGCAGGTCAGCGGCTTCCGAAGCTACCACGCCGGCATGGTTCACTTCCTCTTCGGCGACGGCTCGGTCCGCTCGATCTCCGAAAACGTCGACGCCGGCGTTCTCGTGGGCATGAGCTCGGTCCAGGGCCGCGAACTGTTCGAACTGCCGCAGAACTAATCAACCCGTTCCTCGGCCCGCTCGTCTTCGGATGAGCGGGTTGATGGTACTCCGAATCCCAAACCCCGGCCTGGGCTTTCTCGTGAAAGCCCAGGCTTTTTTGTTGCGCGTTCCGTCGCCCGCTACAAAGATCTTTCACGCAGCGTCCACGCCGCGGTCTTGGGAGACGGTTCAATGACTTCATTTCTCTTGGCTCTCGTCGTCTCGTGCATGGCCGGCGCCTCCTCCTCCGCCGAATCGTTCACGAAGACGCTCGATCAATTGGAACGCGAAGCGGCCAAACCGTTTCCCGACGAAGCCGACCAAGCCGCGTTCCGCCGAACCATTGACGACCTGCTTCAACGCCACCCGACCGAACCGGCGACGTTCTTCTGGACGGGCGACCTCGCCGAACGCGGCGACGACCCAACCGAGGCCGCCCGCTGTTGGACCGCCGGGGCGTCGGCCGTCGGCGGCTTGTCGACCGAAGACCAGCGGTCGATCTACCAGGCGAAATGCCTGATACGGTTGGGCTACCAACGGTTGCAAGCCGACGACGCCGTCGAGGCGTCGCGGCTCGCCCGTCGAGCGATCGCGAAACGGCCGAACGACGCGCCAGCCTACGAGCTACTCTTGGCGACGGGCTTGCGGACGGGGGGCGTCGAGGAGATTCTCGACGTACTGGAAAGCGCGTCCCGTCGGCCCGACGCCTCTCCCGACGTACTGCGGGTCTATGGCCTGTTCTTGGAGAAATCGGGCGACGCCGTCGGCGTCGCGCGGCTGGCCGAGCGCTGGGCGGCCGACCGCCCCTGGTCGGCCGACGCTCTCCACTTCGACGCCTGGAGCCGGGCCGCGCGGAGCGACCTGCGCGGGGCGTGGGTTCGTCATTTTCTGGCCGGGTTGATCGGCGAGGCGGCTAAGGAAACGACGGTGCTTTCCAACGACTTTCTCACGGCCTTGGCCGATCGGCCGTCGTCCACACTGCCGCCCGAACTTGTGTCGTTCATCGAAGCCTATGCGAAGTCGGACAACCCCGAACGGATCGACGACGTCGCGCGTCTACTGGCGACCATCATGCCGACCGACGAGGCCGAACGAGCCGTCGTCGGGTATCTGACGGCGATGCACTACGAAACGAAAGGAAACCACACGGCGGCGGTCGCGGAATGGCGTCGCACCGTCGCCGACCACCCCTGGCATCTGCCGGCGCTTTGTCGACTCGGCGAAGCGTTGGAAGTCGACCCGGCGACCGCGGCGGAAGCCGACCGTCTGTTTGAAGCCGCCCGCCGGCTCGCGCCGGAGAATCCGCGGGTTTCTCGGCTGTATCGCCTCGGCGGCTCTTTTCGATCGACGAAGGACGGCGTGCGGCTCGAACGGGTCGAGCCGAATTCGATTCTTTACGACTGGGGGCTGCGGACGGGGGACGAAATCATCGGCCTCGACGGCCGTCGGCTTGACGAACTGGATCCCGCCGAGCGACTGCTCACCGCCCGCCTTTTTCAAGGCGGGCGGGTCGTCTACCGCATCGACGGCAAGGAGGAAACGGCCGTCGACTGCAAGCTGGTGTTGTTCCGGTTCCAGTGACGGTCGGTTGTCACGCGCCCGCCAGCGCCGCCCGTTTGCCGGCGACCAGCGCCAACAGCGCCTTCTGCGGGTCGGCGAACTTCTCCAACCCTTCGCTCATCAACGTTTCTTCGAGCTTCACCAGGTCGACCTTCTGGTCGATCTCGGCCAAGACTTCGGCCGACGGCATTTCGTCGACGTGCCGGGTGAAGGTCCGACCGCTCGCCTGTACCGCGGCGTTCGTTCCCGGCGGGTTGGTTTGGATGTCGCTGCCAGCCAGCGCTTCGACGTATTTGTAGGCGGCGTCGGTCGGCTTTTTCGTGCCGGTGCTGGCGAAAATGATTTCTTGCTGCAGCGGGGTCGGGTGGGCGGCCCAGAAATCCTGGTTGAGCTTCCAAAGCCGTTTGGCGTTGACGATGCCGACCAACCCCTGAGCGGCCGGCGACAGCGTCGTCACATGCTTTTCGGTGTAGACGTCGAGGCGAGAAACGAAGATGCTGTAAACGCTCTTGAAGGCGTCGAGATTCGCCCGCCGCTTGGCCCCGCGCCAGACGGCGTCGCGGGCGGCGATGTACTGCCGTTCGCTGAAGATCAGCGTGACGTTCAGACTGATGCCGGCGGCGGCCAATTCTTCGAGGGCGTCAAGGCCGGCGGGAGTGGCCGGCACCTTGATCATGCGGTTCTTGTGGCCGGCCGCCCACTTCTTCCCAAGGGCGATGTACTGCGCGACCCGTTCCGCGTGCGGCGGCGCCGATTTGTCTTCCAACAGCGGGTCAAGCTCGAAGCTGACGTAGCCGTCATTCCCTTTCGTTTCCTCCCAAACGGGCAGGAACACCGACTGCGCGCCCGCCACCAGTTTGTCGGTGGTATTCCAGGCGATGGTTCCCTCGTCGGCGCCGGCCGCCGCCTGGGCTTCGATGTCGGCGTCGAACCGACCGGTCTTCAACAGGTCGGAGACGATGATCGGGTTGGAGGTGGCGCCGGTGGCTCCCAGGGCGCGGTCGCGCGCGACCAGTTCCGGATCGATCGAATCGAGCCAAAGTTTGGT
>JBOFFD010000508.1:0-3051 GCA_051648425.1 Planctomycetia bacterium | reverse complement strand
TGGTCGAGTCGGACGAACACCGGCACGTCTTGGTCGCGCAGCAGCGGCGCGATTCCGCCCGCCTCGGCGCCGCCGACGATCGCCAGCGCGATCCGAAACTCTTCGCCCCAAGCGACGGCGCGGCGGATGTCGTCGACCGTGTCGGCCAAAACCGCCAGCCGTTGCTTCCGCAAGAGCAACGGCCGCAGTGCTTCGACGGAAGGCGACAGGCCGGCCGCGCCGGACGAACCCGCCGTCGCCGCCGGACCGGCGTTCCGCGACGGCGCGCCCAGCGAAGGTCCGGGCTGCATCGGGGCCGGCATCGGCGGCATCAGCATCGGCTGCACGGCGGCGGACGGCGAAGTTTTCACCGATTTCGCCGGATCGACTCCGCCGGGCATCGGCGGTCGATTCAGCCGCAGCATTCCTTCGGCGTCGACCAGGGCCGAGCGGAAGGCGGCGATCAAACCGGCGTCACTTTGTGGATAGGCGGAATCTTTCGTGTGCAGCGAAAAGGTCTGGTACAGCCCCTCGCGCAGCGTTCGCGGACGCTCGGCGTCGAGCGTGACGAAGGCCGCCTGGCCGCCGAGGACGCCGTCGCGGGGGATGACGACGCGCGAGGTGTAACCGCGCCGGCGCCAGTCCGGGGAACGAATCGCCGTCGGTTCGACGCCGGCGGCGGCGGACCATTCCGGGGCGACGCGGCGGACCTCGCCGTTCGCGCCGCGCGGAAAATCGGCCGGCCGATCGACGAACGCGCCGGCGTCGATGAACCCGGCGTGGATGGTTTTGCCGGCCGCCGACCAGACGCGGGCGTCGAACGGCGGCGCGACGTCGGCGCCCACCGCTTCAATGACGCCGTTCCGTACAACCACGGTCGCGGCGTCGAGAATCTTGCCCGGTTCCAACACCACGCGGGCTCCGACGAGGGCGTAGACCGGGTGCGGGGCGGCCGACTCGGCGGCCGTCGTCGGCGATTCGGCGACCAGCGCGAGCGACGCGAACAGGACCGCGGCGAAAACAAGGGACGGTCGCGGCGTCATGCAGGCGAACTCCTTGGGAAAAAAGGGGCCGAGTTTCGTCCCCGGCGTCTCAAGGCCACGGACAGTGTACCGAACCGAGGGCGGCCCGCGAAACCCACAAATTGGAACTTTTCCACAACCTGTTTTGGACAAGCATGATGTCGTTCGCACGATTCGACGGGCCGGGGTCGGTCGAACGAGGTGGTTCGTCGCGAGAGGTAGTCCTTCTCGGGGCCAGCGTGCGGTCGGCGGCCGACGCGGCCCGGCGGGCGGGTTGGACGCCCCTCTGCCACGATTTATTCGCCGACTGGGATTTAGCGCGGTGGGCGAGCGTCGCTCCGATCGACTGGGCGGAGTTCCCCGTCGGACTGGCGCGTTTAGCACCTTCCATTGCCGGTCGGCCGTGGATTTACGCCGGCGGATTGGAGAACGCCCCCGACGTGTTGGAAACGCTGGAAGCCGCCGGCCTTTCGTGCGGCTGTCCGGCCGAGGCCGTGCGGCGGGTCCGCGACTGGCGCGTCCTGCGCGAAGCGGCGACCGACGCCGGCCTGCCGTTTCCCGAAACCACCGACGACCCACCTGCCCGCGCCGCCGGTTGGCTGCGGAAACCGCGGCGCGGCGCCGGCGGCCGTGGCGTCGACTGGCTCGAAAACCGAGCGGGCGATCCGTCCGAAGAGCAGTTGTACCAACGGTGCGTCGACGGCGCGCCGCATTCGGCGGCGTACGCCGTGTGCGCCGGGGAGGTGGCAATGATCGGCGTCACGCGGATGCTGGTCGGTGAATCGTTCTGCCGCGCGGCGCCGTTTCACTACTGCGGCAGCGTCGGACCGATCGTTCTTCCCTTGGACGCCCGCCGCCGCCTGCTAAGATTCGGCGAGACGCTGGCTAAGATCTCGCCGTTGCGCGGATTGATCGGGGTCGACTTCATCTTAGACGGCTTCGGAACGCCGTGGCCGTTGGAATGCAATCCGCGCTGGACGGCGTCGATGGAACTGTTCGACCGCGCCGGCGGCCGGCTGTTCGACTTCTTCGTCGACGACCGAACGCGGCCGATGGAGTTCGCGGCGCAGATCCAAGGCAAGGCGGTGGTTTTCGCGCCGTTCGACGGCGTTGTTCGGCCTGACGCGCCGTGTTACACCATCGACGTCGACGACCCGTTCCCGCCGTTCGCCGACGTGCCGCCGCCGGCGTCGGTCGTTCCCGCCGGCTGGCCGGTGCTGACGGTCTTCGCCGCGGGCGCGACGGCGGAGGAAGTCTTGAATGGACTAAGAATCACGGCCGAACGGTTCTTAGTCGACGACTTTCAAACGGATCGCCGCTGAATTTCGGCCGAGGTATTTCAACGTCCTTCAGAGCCCGAAGCGTCAGCAAAGGTCCGGACGGCGCAGCCTACGGCGTCGACTCCGGATTCGTCGCGGTTCGTCGCCCCGTTCGGACCATCGCCGACGCTTCAGGCTCTGACGGAGCAGGCCCGGCGTCGAGCCGAAACCCATCCTTCGTTGACGCCGCCGTCGACGGGCGCTACGATGGGGGAGCGATTGGTGGGCGTGCGGGGGAAGGCGTTGGCGTGACGGGCGAACATCATCCCGATTTATCCCTCTTCATCGGCGGCGCTTCGCCGGATCCCGAGGCGATCGACCAGGCGGCGAAGGCGGAATGTCCCGACTGCGGGCTGAAATTCATGCAGTTCCGCCGGCAGGGGCTGGTGGGGTGTCCGTTCGACTACGTCGTTTTCCACGACGCGCTCGTTCCGCTACTTGACCGCGTCCACCGCGCGAGCCATCATACTGGCAAGCGTCCACGGCGAAGTCGTCGAACCGTGGAGCGACCGACCGGCATCGGCCCGCTCCGGCGCCAACTTCGCCAAGCGATCGCCGCCGACGAGTTTGAAAAAGCCGCACGGTTGCGCGATGCGATTCGAGAGAAGGATGCCGAGCATGGACCTGCGTGACCTGGTTTCGCGGACCGGAGAATGGTTGCGCGGAACCGGCTCGGACTCCGACATCGTCATTTCCAGCCGACTGCGGCTCGCCCGCAATCTGGCCGATTT
>JBOFFD010000507.1:0-3205 GCA_051648425.1 Planctomycetia bacterium | reverse complement strand
CGGGGCGGCGGCGACGACTTCCACTTCCTCGCCTTCGGTGACGCCCATCGCCAAGAGGCGGGCGGCGAGGGCGTCGACGCCGTCGAGCCGAACAACAGTGCCGCGGTCGCCGATGCGAAGGGCGTCGAGCGTGGTCATGGATCGCTTTCCTTCGGTCAGTGGATCGGTTGCACCAGCACCGAGGCGGCGCCGTTGGTGCGGAACGAGAGCTTCGTCGACTCCAGACGCACCACCAGCGGGTCGCCCACGGTCAACAACTCGATCGTCCCGCCGACCCGCAGGCCGCGTTCTTCCAGGCGGGCGACGACGGTTGGATCGCCCCAGAGGTCGACGACGACCGCCTTTTCACCCACGCGCAGCATTTCCAACGTAACCACCGGACCGGCGCCGATCGCCAACGGAACCTCCCGCTCTTCCGAACAAGCGCGCTTCATCGACACGCCGCCGATGAAATTGAGTTTCAGTCTCTCTTGCTCTCAAGTATAGCACTCCGCCCCGCCCCGCCAATAGTCGGCTTCGCCACGAACTCCGTCGGTCGGTTCATTGCTTCGGGTGGGAGGAGTCGGGTAGGGCGCCTTGCGGTGGAACGCCCGGCATCTGCCGTCCGTCGGCGCCCGCCGGCCCGCGCGACCGCGGCAGCAGGGTCGAGATCACGATGTCGTCCAGCGGCGGCAGTTCGTACCACGCCGGTTCCTTGGGGTTCTGCGGCCGATTCATCAGCAGTTGCCACGGGAGGGCGTATTTTTCAACGGCGTAGTAGTTGATCGTCGGGCCGATGGTGCGGAACCAATTGATCGCTTCCGGCTGGATGTGTTCGCGCGGCTGTTGGCCGAAGCGGTCGTTGATCGACAGCCACTGCCATGTCACCAGCAGCGGTTGGAAGATCAAGTCGCCGGGCTTTTGGTCGGGCAGTCCATACAGTCCCGGCTTGCGCACCAGCGGCAGGGCGCCGTTCTGCGTGGCGTAGTACAATACGCCCCAGTTCCCCACCACCCAAACGTTCCGCCCCGAGCGCGCCAGCGGCGCCAAATGCTTCTCGACCTGGGTGCGGTACATGACGGCGATTTCGTAGTCGGCCGCCGCCAGCGCGAACCCCAGGAACGCCGACGCCAGCATCACGCCGCGCCGCAACCCGCCGGGAAACCCGCCCGTTCGCTCAAGGTGCGCCGCCGCGACCCACGCCGCCGGCATGAAGAAAAGCAGCAGGTGGCGGACGGCGTTGAACGGCACCGAGGTCACGTTGAAGACCAACACGATCAGCCCCAGCAGCTCCCAGAGGCGAAGGGCGTCGAACGTCGTTCTGCGACCGGCGGCGTTCCACGAAAGTACCGCCAGGAACGCCAGCGCGGCCAGCGTGAAGGCGCCGTTCGCCGTGAAGGCGGCGAGATGCGTCTGCTGCAACGCCAGGAAGCGAAGCTGATCGACGGCGATGGCCGCGGCCGACCAAACTAAATCGGTCCACGCCGCGACGCCGGCCAGCGCCAGGGAAACGACCAGCGCCGCCCACCCCTTGCCGCCGTACCGCGTCAGCGCCAACGCCAACATCGGACTGAAGAAGGTCATGGATCCGACGATGCGCGGCACGATCAACAGTCGCGACGACCAATCCGCTTCCTTGTCGGCGAAGCCGTGGTCGCCGAAGTGCGACGCGCCGTAGTACACGTGGTTGTGGGCGGCCCACAGCATCAAGCCGACGACCGGCGGCGCGAGCGCGAGCAGCGTGGTCGGCCGGCCGCGCCACAGCGACCCGACGAGAAAGACGGGAAGAATCAGGCCGGCGGTGTATTTGACGAGGACCGCCGCCGCCGCCGCGACGCCCGCCGCCAGGCTCCAGCCGATGCGCCCGCGCGGCGTCGCGGCGTTCCACGCCCGGAACTGGAACTCGAACGCCCAAACGACCGCCGCCAGCATCGGCGGTTCCAACATGACGTTCTGGCCGGGCAGGAAGAACGGCGCCCATAACACGACGACCGTACACCACGCGGGGTGCCGGGTGAACCGTCTGGCCAGATGAAACAAACCGAACGCCGCTGACAGGACGGCGGCGCCTTCCGCCAGATGGAGCTTCCATTCCTCTCGGCCGAACGCCGCGAGGACGGCCGCCAGTACGTACTTCCACAGCGGCGGGTTGAAGTCGGTGTGGAACAACGAGGCCGGCTGGCCGTCGGGGGCGTCCCACAACACCAGGCCGTGGTAGGGGTCGAACGGCGTCTTCGTGATCTGGTGGGCGACGCGCAGGTACAGCACGTCGTCGATGTGGTACGCCTTGTTCAGAAACGGCAGCGTCGAGGCGAGGGCCGCCAATAGGACGGCGGCGTATTGCAGGCGCGACGGCGGCGCGGCGGGCGGCCGGCCGAGGGTCGGGTCGAAGCCGTCGGTGCTGAAGGAGTCGGGCGGGGGCGTCACACGTTCGGTCGCAGCGATCGCCACGGTTCTTCGCCGGAAACGTCGACGAGGGCGGGACCGTCGAAAATGGCGGGCGACAAGATCGCCAGGAAACGCAGGTCGGTCGGTCCGGGGTTGTAGGTGCCGTGGACGACGCCGACCGGAATGTGCGCGATTTCACCCGGCGCCAACAGTTTAGATTCGCGGTCGACCCACTGCTCGGCCCAGCCGTCCAACACGTAGATGATTTCTTCCATCGCGGGGTGAATGTGGAAGGCGTGGCCCTTGTGGGCCGGCATCGTCACGCGCACGAGCAGCAGCTTATCGGCGGCGACCATGCCGGGTCGGCATAGCCACTCGTGCGGTCCCCAGGGAAGTTCCTCGACCTCGACGCCGTCGGCCTGAATGAACCGCCGAACATCGTTCGCGGCGTTGTTCGTCGCCGGGTCGGCCATGCTCAGCGACCCTCGCGGAGCCGATCGCCCAGAAACGGATCGAGTTCGGGAATGGCGTGGATCTTCTTGATGGTGGTTTCCATGTCGTACTCGACCCGACGGTAGTTCAGAGTTTCGCCGTCGAGCAGAACGTAGCAGGCGCGGCGGTCGCCGTCGCGCGGCTGGCCGACCGAGCCGACGTTGACCAGCACCTTTTGTTCGCCCAGCTTGTAGCTGTAACCCAGGTCGGCGGGCGAGTGGAAGTTGAGGTCTTCGGTGAAGACGCCGGGCACGTGGGTGTGGCCTTGGAAACAGTATCGGTCGACGAGTTGGAAGATTCTTTCCATCTTCCGCGGGTTGTAGATGTCTTCGGGAAAGACGTATTC
>JBOFFD010000506.1:0-4098 GCA_051648425.1 Planctomycetia bacterium | reverse complement strand
AAGCGGCGGCTGACAAGACCTTTTCGCCTACGTCCAGAGGCACGCCCCGCGCTCGCCGGACCGATCGTCGCGGCCGACCCGAAAGGTGGAATTCGTCGGCTCGTTGGTGCTGCTAGAATCCCATCGGGGGGACGACGACGAAGCGGCGACCCGCGCGCCGCCGTCGTCCACCGGGCGGGAATGGAAACCGATGGCGACCGTCGATGAAATCGAACCACCAAGCCGCGTCGAGAACGCCGCCGACCCCCTCACCGACGGTCCGGTGACGGTGGTCGTGCGGCATCTGGTGAAACCAGGCGTCGAGCCGGCCTTCGAGGAGTGGCTGCGCGGCCTCACGCGGGCGGCGCTGCCGTTCGCCGGCCACCTCGGCTTCCACATCGTCCGGCCGAACGACCCGAAGCATCCCGAATACCACGTCTTCTTCCGCTTCGACACCTTCGACAACCTGCGGCGGTGGGAGGAATCGGCGGTCCGGCGGGAATGGATCGACCGCCTGTCGCCGCTCGCACTACGCACCACCCCCTGGGAACGCCACACTGGTCTGGAGGTCTGGTTCACGCCGCCGCCCGGCCGCGCGGCGCCGTCGCGCCACAAGATGGCCGTCGTCACGCTGCTGACCATCTACCCGTTGATTCTGCTGGTGCAGTCGACCCTCGGACCGCGGTTGGCCGAGTGGCCGCTGCCGGCGCGCGGCTTGGCGTCGGCGGCGATCTTGGTGGGCCTCATGACATACGCGGCGATGCCGTTCTCGACGACGGTGTTCGCACGGTGGTTGTACGGGCCGCCGCGAACCTGACCGCCGGCCGGTTCCTCTCTACCCGGACCGGGCGGTCGGTCCACGGCGTTGGACCGCAAGGACGTTCGGCGTGAAGACGGAAAGGGGAGGCGGCTCATGACGGCGTCGGCGTTGCAACGGCCGACTTTGGTGCTCAACCGCAACTGGCATCCGATCGGCGTCTTGCGGGTCGTCCGGTCGTTGGCGCTGGTGTACGGCGGCGTGGCGCGGGTGGTCGACGTGGAGACCTACGAACTGCTCGACTGGACCGAGTGGCTGGACCGCCCACCGGCCGCCGACGAACCGTTCGTGCGCGGCGTCGGGCTGGTCGTGAAGGCTCCGGAGGTGGTGGCGCTGGTTCACTGCGACCGTCTGCCGCGGACGACGGCGCCGTTCAGCCGGCGCAACGTCTTCAAGCGCGACCACTTCCTCTGCCAGTACTGCGGCGGCCGACCGAACCCCGGCCGGGCGACCATCGACCACGTCGTGCCGAAGGCGCGCGGCGGCGGTACGACCTGGACGAACTGCGTGCTGGCCTGCAAGGAGTGCAACGGCCGCAAGGCCGACCGCACGCCGGATCAAGCGGGGTTGACGCTACGGCGCCGGCCGTCGCAGCCGAGGTGGAAGCCGTGGTACTCCGCGGTCGGCCGCCGCCCGGCGAGCTGGACCCGCTTCCTGCCGGTCGGCGAAACCGTCGCCGTCGACGGCTGACGCAGTCGGTCCTGTCAAGATTGACCAGTCATCGTCCAAACGACCGGCGCTGCTTCCGCGGCGGCGCCGGTCTTGTCGGTGGGGCGGTGATGTATAGGACAAAAATTGTATCACTACCCGCCCCCCGGCCGACTGGAGTCAACGCATGACCGACTGGTCTTCCTGTCCCGCCGTCGAGCGCGATCCGGCGAAAGTGAGCGGCGCCTGGGTTTTTCGTGGTACTCGTGTACCGGTCTCGGCTCTGTTTGAAAATCTCGAAGACGGCGCTCAACTTTCCGACTTCGTGGCTTGGTTCCCCGGCGTCGGAATTCAGCAGGCTCGCGAGGTTCTGGAACATGCGGCGCGATCGTTGGAGGTTGCTTAGTGCGCGTGCTTTTCGATCAAGGCACGCCGGTCCCGCTTCGCCACCATTTACCCAACCACGAAGTCTCCACCGCGTTTGAACTCGGCTGGGACAAACTCGAAAACGGCGAACTGTTGCGTCAGGCGGAAAACAATGGCTTCGAGGTCTTAGTGACGACCGACCAGAATCTGAAGTACCAACGGAACTCCGCCGGTCGCAGAATCGCCGTCGTTGTTCTTTGCACGACGAGTTGGCCTCGCCTAAGAACCATTCTGCCCGACATCGCGGCGGTCGTCGACGCCATGACGCCGAACGGCTACATCGAAGTCGTCGTACCGAAGAACGGCTGACGATTCGTTGTCGCCACGTTTTAGAGTCCCGGCGGTTTCTGCTCAGCTCTGCGGCAGACCCAGCACCTGCGGCTTCCGCGGCGGCGTGTATTCCGCCAGTCGATCCAACAACCGCGGCGCTTCGTCGTCGAACAGCAGCAGTTCGAGGTTGATCGGTTTGATGAATTCCTCGTCGACGGCCACGTTTAAGAGGCGTCGCAGTGGGTCGTAAAAGCCGTCCACGTTCAACACGCCGATCGGTTTGTGATGGATTCCCAGTTGCGCCCAAGTGACGATCTCAAGCAATTCCTCGAACGTGCCGAAGCCGCCCGGCAGGGTGACGAAACCGTCGGCCAGTTCCGCCATGCGCGCCTTGCGTACGTGCATGCTGGGGACGACTTCGTTCACCTGAACGCCGGAGTGTAGGATTTCCCGCTTCGCCAGCAGTTCGGGAATGACGCCGTGGACTGTCCCGCCGCGTGCGAGAACCGTGTCGGCCACGACGCCCATCAAACCGACGCTGCCGCCGCCGTAGACCAAATCGATGCCGCGGCGGACCATCTCCCGCCCCAACGTCTCGGCGACCTCTCGATGGATCGGACGGCGGCCGGGGCTGGAACCGCAGAAAACGCAAAGTCGTCGCAATTCAGGCCTCGCTTACGCATCGAAGGGATCTCGCCGCCGCCGTCGGCCGCGCGACCTCGCTCTTTTTCGTACACCGACCAAGAGCGGTGCGGCCGTCGCCGACCTCGCTCGGCGCTGGGAACCGGAGTCGGGTCGACCGTATTCCAACCTCCGGCGCGGAACAAAACAAGACGTTTGGAGTCTAGGCCGCGATGCGACGGGCGCGGTCGTCGTCTTGAAAGTGGCGAGACCGTCGGCCGCCTTGCCGCGTATGGTAGACGGACCGTCGACGGGACCGCGACGCGCCGACGCCTTCCGACGACCTTGGGAGACCTAGTTCCGCATGGAATCCGTGGCTTGGGAACTGTCCGCGATTCTTCTGCTCCTTTTGGCCAACGGGTTTTTCGCCGGCGCTGAAATCGCCATCTTGGCGGCCGGCCGCGGCAAACTTCAGCAACTCGCCGAAGGCGGCGATGCCTCGGCCAAAGTCGCCCTGGAGCTTGGTTCCGACCCCAACCGCTTCCTTCCCACCGTGCAGGTCGGCATTACGCTCGTCAGTACCTGCGCCGCGGCGTTCGGCGGCGCCCGCGTCGTCAATTCGCTGGAAGCCGCTTTGAAGTCTTCGTCGAACGGCTTCATCGCCGAGCACTCCGGTGAAATCGCGTTCGTCGTCGTTGTCGGCGCCATCACCTACCTTTCGGTCGTCGTCGGCGAACTGTTGCCGAAACGGCTCGCCCTCCGCAACGCCGTCCTACTCGCACGTTTCGTCGCCAAGCCGATGGACTGGCTTTCCTGGATCGCCCGTCCGGTCGTCGTCTTCATGGGCGTTTCGACTGACGCTTTGTTGTGGCTGGTCGGCGTCCGCGGCGCGCAAGAGCCGAGCGTTTCGCTGGAAGACATTCAACACCTGATCCGGCAGGGGGCGTCGGCCGGCGTCGTCGAACCGCTCGAACAGCGCGTCGCCGCCGAAGCGTTGCGGCTCGGCGACCACACCGTCCGCCGCATTATGCAGCCCCGTCTCGACGTCGACGCCATCGACGTCGCCACGCCGGCCGAGGAAGTCGCCGGCGTGCTGGCGATGGCCGGTTTCACCCGCCTGCCCGTCTACGAAGGCAATCTCGACAACGTCATCGGCTTCGTCCACCTGCAAGACGTCTTCCGTCAGCAGTACATGGGGTGGAAGTTCGACCTTCGCAAGCTGGTTCGACCCGCCCTGTTCGTCCCGGAAACGCTGACGATCGATCGCCTGCTCGAAAAATTCCAGCAGAACCACACCAAGTTCGCCGTCGTACTAGATGAGTTCGGCGGGATGGAAG
>JBOFFD010000505.1:0-2873 GCA_051648425.1 Planctomycetia bacterium | reverse complement strand
CTTGACGGCGTGGGCGACGTCTTCGGCCAGGTACTTCTCGAACGGAACGTAGACGTTGCGGGTGCCGTCGTCGACGTCGACCAGCTTCACTTTGCCGATCGGCGAGCCGATGGTGGCGACCTTCAGATCGTAGCGGGCGCCGAGTTCCTGGACCTTCGCCAATTCCGCGTCGTCGAGCTTCATCACGTTCTTGACGCCGCCCCCGATGTCGATGAACCGCAAACTGTAGTACTGGAAGCCCAGGGCGGCGAAGACCGAGAACTGTTCGACGCCCGTTTTGGAAACGGCGGCCTCGTCGGCGAACCCGCTGAGCAGAACTTTCGGTCGGCCGGCGTGCATGGCTGGATCGATCTCCCTGGTCGTCGAACGCGGCGGCCCCCGGTCAATTCCATGGGCGGCATGGTTCGACGCGCGTTAGCTTACGACCCCCCAGGGCGAGCTGCAACGAAATGGTTTTCGTCCCTCCGCCCACGGTTTCCGTTCGGGCGGCCGAGGGCCTGCATCAGTCTAAACGAGGGAACGAATCGCCGTCATCAAGAACAGTTAATGAAATGTGTCGGCGCAAACAATTTGGACCGATGGCGTTGCAACTATTTTGGCCGGTTCGGCGGGAATTGCTTGCGAAACCGAATTCCCCTGGTAGACTGTGCAACCAACGAAGGGCAAGACGCCCGCCGGTCGAAGTACAAGGAGGTACGATGGCTGTCGCTGTGCTGAATATGGCCGCCGCGCTGGTTGATTTGGCTGACGAGCGGTTCCGGGCGGGGCAGCCCACGCTGGCCGTGGCGACGCTGGACGGCCTTTTGCGGCGGACGGGCTTGTCGCCGGCTGTCGCCGCCGACGCCTGGCACCTGCGGGCGCTGCACTCCTTTGAACTGGGCGATTTCGCCGCCGCCTACGAGCACGCCTGTCAAGGCCTCGCCGCAGTTCCCAACCACGGCGACCTGCACTTTCTGGCCGCCCAAGCCCTCGAATCGCAAACCGACGACGTTCCCCCCGGCCAAGACGCGGCCGCCCTCGACCACTACGCCAAAGCCGCGAAATACGCCCCCGACGACGCCGAGAAGGTGGGTGTCTACGGCTTAAGACTGACCCTCGCGGGGAAGGCGTCGGCGGGACTCGGCCGGCTCTGGCGGTCGTACCGACTCGACGAAAGCGACCCGGCGTCGCTGGAACGGCTGCTGGAAGGGCTGCACGCCGCCGGTCGGATCGACGACGCGGAACTGTTGCTGGCACAGGCCTGGCGGCGGTTCGCCGACGACCGCCGGTTCGGCGAAATTCGGTCCGAGTGGCGGCTGCGGTTGCGGGCGGCGAAGGCCGTCCGCCCGGAAATCAGCGAAGCGCTGGAACCGCGGTCGACGATTCCGTTCGTCACGCTGGACGCCGCCGAGCGCGCCGCCGCGACGATTCGCGCCACCCGCCCCGCGGCCGAGTCGGCGGCCGTCCGCGTCGCCGCCTCGGCCCGTTTCAGCCGTGAGGAAACGCTGGCGGAAGTGCTGCGGAAATCGACCGTCGAATTGGTGGCGGCGGTTCACGAGCAGCTCGGTCTGCCCGAAGGCCGCAGCGCCGCCGCGATGCGCAAAGACCTGGCCGCCGTCCTGACCCGGCCGACCGAACTGCGCAACCTCGTCCGCAGCCTTCCCGAATCGAGCCGCCGTCTGCTGCGTACGTTGGTCCGCGCCGGCGGCTACGTGCCCGCCGGCACCTTGTTTCAAACCACCCGGCGCCAACTGTCCGCCGCCGAAGTCGTCCAACCGCTGCTGTCGCACGGTCTGCTTTACTTCGGCAAGCCGGCCCAGCCGTCGGCCGCCGTCGGGCCCGGCTACGTCGCGCTGGTGCCGTGCGACGTCTGCAAGGCGTTGTCGGCGGCGCTGCGGCTGCGGCTGAAGGATTCCCCCGCCTGACCGAGCGACGCGCCCGCCGTTTTCGATAGATCAACGCTTCGTTGCGTTCGCTTGGTCGTCCATCGACCGAAGTTCCGCCGGAGCGTTCGATGCGCGTCGTCGTGGCCCCCGATTCGTTCAAAGAGTGCCTCCGCGCCGCGGAGGTCGCTGAAGCGATCGCCGCCGGGGTGCGTCGCGCTCGGTCCGACGCCGAAGTTCTCACCGTCCCCATGACCGACGGCGGCCAAGGGCTGCTGGCTTCGCTTCGATCCCTCTTTCCCATCGAACTTTACGAAGAATGGACCGTCGGCCCGATGGGGGCGCCGGTCTCCGCCGCCTTCGGCATTTTGGAACTCACGGTCGACGGCGCGGCGCAACGGCTCGGCATTGTGGAAATGGCGGCGGCGTCCGGCTTGGAGCTTGTTTCCCCGGCCGACCGAAACCCGCTCGTCGCCACCACCTTCGGCACCGGGCAATTGATGCGGGCGGCCGTCGCCGCCGGCGCGCAGCGGCTGCTGGTGGGCATCGGCGGCAGCGCGACCAACGACGGCGGCGCCGGCATGGCGCAAGCGCTGGGATGGAAACTGCGCGACGCCGCCGGCCGGGATTTGCCGTACGGCGGGGCCGCGCTGGCGCGGTTGGCCGAAATCGTTCCCCCGGACGACGACGGCTGGCGGCCGGTGCCGGTGGAGGTCGCCTGCGACGTGACGAACGTACTGTGCGGCCCGACGGGGGCGTCGGCGGTCTACGGCCCGCAGAAGGGGGCGACGCCCGCGATGGTCGCCGAGCTTGACGCCGCCCTCGGCCGGCTGCAAGAGGTGGCGCGCCGGCGGTTGGGGGTCGACCTGTGTGGGTTGCCGGGGGGCGGGGCGGCCGGCGGCCTGGGCGCCGGGTTGGTTGCATTCACCGGTGCGAACTTGCGGCGGGGCGTCGAGGTGGTGATGGACCTCTTGGGGTTGCCCTCGCTCCTGGCGACGGCCGACCTGTGCA
>JBOFFD010000504.1:0-6801 GCA_051648425.1 Planctomycetia bacterium | reverse complement strand
ACCGCCTGTTCGTCGGCCATGTGCGTCATGATGAGGAGGGGCACCCCCGATCCGACGCTTCCTCCGGTCGATTCGTGCTGCACCACCGACGCGATGCTGATGCCGTGCCGACCCAGAATCCCCGCGATCATCGCGAGGGTGCCGGGCTGGTCGCTGATGGTGAACCGCAGGTAGAACCGGCTTCGCATCGAGGAGTCGGCGACGAAGCGGGGTCCATGGGCGTCGTGTTCCCAAAGGCGGGCGGCCTTGAACGTCGGCTGGCCGCGGCCGACCGCCAGGTCGACCAGACACGCCGCCACCGCGCTGGCGGTCGGCATTCGGCCGGCCCCCTTGCCCGAGTAGAACAGGTCGCCGGTCGCGTCCCCGACCACTTCAATCGCGTTGTACTCGAACCGCACCTGTCCCATCGGGTAGGTTTTGGGAACCAGCGTCGGCGCGACCCGCAGGTGCAGCTGGTCGTCGTCGGACCGGGCCAGCGCCAGCAGCTTGACGACGTACCCCAACTCAGAGGCGTAACGGATGTCGGCCTCCGCCAACGAGTCGATGCCGCGGACGCGGATGCGGGCGGGGTCGACGTTCGTCTGAAACGCCAACCGCGACAAGATCGCCAGCTTCTGGGCCGTGTCGACGCCCGACACGTCCAGCGTCGGGTCGGCCTCGGCGAAGCCCAGTTCCTGGGCCTTCGCCAGCGCCGCCGCGTACGGCATTTCCTGGTCGTGCATCGCCGACAAAATGTAGTTCGAGGTTCCGTTGAGAATTCCGGTCAGCGAGCGGACGCGGTTGGCCGCCATCCCCTGCCCGACGGCCGCCAGAATCGGGATGCCTCCCGCCACCGACGCTTCGAACAAGATGGAGCGGTCGCAGGCGCGGGCCAACTCGAACAGTTCGCGGCCGTGCTCGGCCAACACGGCCTTGTTGGCCGTCACCACATGTTTGCCGGCGCGCAACAAGCGGGAGATCACTTCAAAGGCGGGCTGGACGCCCCCCATGAGTTCGACGCCGATGGAGACTTCGGGATCTTCAAGCACCGGGTCGAGGCTGTCGACGACCGTCGCGCCGGGCGGGACGCCGGTCCGGGGTTTGGACGGGTCGCGCACGACGATCCACTTAAGGAACAGCTCGGCGCCGCATTGATACCGAAGGTGGTCGCGGTTTTCGGAAAGGAGCCGGGCGACGCCGGCGCCGACCGTCCCCATTCCGACCATTGCCAGCGTTAACTTCACGGAGTCCATCACCTCCAGGTCGACGGCGACCCGGTTTCCGGCTTGCGGCGGTTGGCAAATCGGATAAACTTTTGACGCCTCTATGGTTAGAACAACTCGTAGCGAACGTCAAGGCGGCGGGGGATACAATGCGGCGTCTGCTTTCCCGGTGGAACTGGCCGGAACGACATCAGCACCCGGTGAATTTCTGGCTGCACATGGTCGGAATTCCGATGACGCTGGTCGGCGTCGGCTGCGCGGTCGCCGGCTCGGCGACCTATTTCGCGGCCTTTTTCATCGGCGGCTACGCCCTCCAGGCGGTGGGCCACGCCATCGAGGGCAACGACGTCGGCGAGTTCATTCCGATGAAGAAGCTGTTCGGCTTGCCGGTGGTGCCGGTCGCCCCGCAATACGCGCGCCGGGCCGCCGACCCCGTTTCACAATGAATTGAACCGCCCTTGGTCGGCACGCCCTCTGATTCGGCGCGTCAGCCCTCCGGTTAAGCGGGCGGGTCGTCGGGGCGGGTGGCGGCGAGGGCGCGGGCGGTGTCGAAGAACTCGAAAAACTCGACGATCTGGCCGTCGCGGAACCGGACCACGTCGGCCTTGGGCGACTCGGCGATTTTCCCCGTCTCCCGGTGCCGATACGCCACCTAGCTGAGCGCCACCACGCGGTCGCCCTGAGCGATGAACTCCTCCGTTTCAAAGCGGAACATCTCCCAGTCGGACTTCAGCCCGGCCATGTACTCCGCCACCTCGGCCTTGCCGCGATTCGCTTTCGTGAAGGCCATCCCGGGCACCCCGCCGGCGAGCGACCGCAGGACGACGTCGTCGGTCATCAGGTCCAGCCAATGCTGTACCGACCCGCCGCGGGTGTCGCTCCAGAGTTGGTACGCCCGGCGGAGTTTTTCGACAGGCTCAAGGTCTGCGTCCAAGAGTGATCCCCCCGTAAAGGCACCGCCGCCGCCGAACGACCAAGCTCGGCGGCGGGGGCCGCGAAACCTACATGACTGGAATACACGTCGGGAAAACCCTGTCAGCCTCCACGGTCCGCCGCGGAGCCTTGGGCGGCGTCCGGTTCTGTTATCCGACGCAGCCGCGATTCACGCCAGGCGAGGATGGCGACGACCGCCAACCCCACCACCACCCCGCCCGCGACGCCTTGCGTCAACCCTTGGCCGACGCCCACGGCGACCGGGTCGAACCATGGTTCATTGCCGCCGCGGAACACACTCCGGTAGTACCCCGGAAAATACGTCCCGAGCGCCCACCCGACACCGCCCCCCAGCCCGGCGAAAAGCACCGTGCAGAAGGCGATGGTGGCGACGGCGATCATGGCTGCCCGATTCATCCTGCGTACCTCCGACGCCGCCGAACGACCCCATTCAGCAGCCGGAGCCGCTCGGGATGCTGTGACTCACGAGAAGCCTATGTGCGGCCCCGGTCTTATGCAGCGTTTGGTTCGGCGTCTTATCAGTCCGCGAACTCGCGCTCGAAGTAGGGCTTGGAAACGCTAACCACCTTGGCGGTCACCGGAACCGGGTGCCCGACTTTCACCCCTGGTTTGTCCTCGAACTCGACATCGATCTTCAAATACGGGCAGAGGATGAGGACGAATCGATGGCTGTTGGCGGCTGACAGTCCGCCGTCGTGGTGGAAAACTTTGACCACCTCGGCGTAGGTGGAACCCACTTTGACACTCTCGACTTCCTTGTGGCGTGCTTCCAGCCAAGCGTTGACGGCATGGTACGTTTTCGCCTCTTCGCCAGTGATTACACGCCACCCGTCTTCCGTAGAGATACGGATGTCGCCGGTTGGATCCGCAGCCATCGCCTCGCCGGCAAGGACAACGCCACCCAAGGAAAGTACTGTCTGTCGCCGATTCATGTCGTACTCCTCTTTCCGTGCCGCCGAAAGCCCCAGCTCAGCAGCACCGGCCGCCGAGTGACCTACACGTCCCAGAAAGCCTACACGCGGCCGGTGTCTGCTGCAGCGGCTTGTTTGTGGAACCCCGTGTTGCAGCATCATGCGCTGATTCACTCAGTTTATCAGATCGGCATTTACGGCAAATCATTGTTCTCCGAAATCGTCCGCCCTCCTGTTCGTGGAGGGCAGATGGAGGGCAATCGAGAGGTTGCGTTGGAGTTACGTCGCTGGCAGCGGACGCGCCCATCGGCGAGACTTCAGGCGTCCTCGCGAGACCCTCAACATGGCTTGGCGCGAACAGCATCGGACCTCCGGTCACTATCATCTCTGCTTCCGTTTCGGAGGCAAGAAGTTTCGCCGAACGCTTGACGCCGGCGACGGAAAGTCGGCCGAGGCGACCCGGCTGCGCTTCGAGGAAAACCTGATCCTGCTTGAACGCGGACGTTTCGAGTTTCCGCCCGACGCCGACCTCATCACCTTCCTGCTCTCCGACGGCAAGCTCGCAGCCCCGCCGGTCGTTGCTTCGTCGCCGCTCCTCGGCGACGTCTTCGACCGCTGTCTCGCCACCTGTGGCAATGGTTCGATGGAGCAATGCTCACTGGAGATGCTGGTTCTGCACTTGAAGAAGATTCGCCGTAAACTCGGCGACAAGTTGGACCTCCCCAGGACTTGAAGGCAGGTGGTTAAGGGCGTAGACTTCCTTCAAGGAGGCGTCCCGTGGCCAAGTCTCGTCGCACCTTCACCCGCGAGTTCAAGCTTCACGCCGTCCAGCTCGTGACGGTCCAACACCTTTCCTACGCCGAGGTCGGCCGCCGGCTCGATCTGCGCGACAACCAGCTCCGCCGTTGGAGGCAGGAACTCGACGCCGAGGCCGCCACCGGCGTCGCCGCGTTCCCCGGCAACGGCGTCGCCGTCGGCGTCGGCGTCGGCGTCGAGGCCGAGCTGCTGCGCCTTCGCGCCGAGAACAAGCGGCTGCTGATGGAACGCGACTTTTAAAAAAAGCGGCGGCGTTCTTCGCCAAGGAGTCCGACTGAGGTACGCCTTCCTTCATCGGTGGGTTTCCGTCTATCCGGTGCGGCTGATGTGCCGGCTGCTCGAAGTTTCGACCGCCGGCTACTACGCCTGGAGGGGTCGGCCGCCCAGCGCCGCCGCCCAGCGCCGCGAGGCGTTGGCCGACGCCGTGCGGACCGTCCACGCCGACGTCAACAACGGTATGGATCGTCCCGAATGCACGCCGAGCTCGTCGCCCGCGGCGCGGCCTGCACGCTCAATACGGTGGCGAAACTGATGAAATCGCTCGGGATTCGGGCCGCGTCGCACCGGAAAGTCCGCGTCCGCACCACCGATTCGGACCACGAGTTCCCGACCGCCGCCAACCGGCTCGACCGCAACTTCGCCGCCGATGCTCCCGACAAGGTCTGGCTGGCCGACGTGACCTACATCCCGACGCGCCGCGGCTGGCTGTACCTGGCGGCGGTCGAGGACCTGTACTCGCGGCGGGTCGTCGGCTGGTCGATGGGGACGACGCTCGAAAGCCGGCTGGCGGTCGACGCCCTCGAAATGGCGGTCGCGCGACGACTGCCGGCGGCGGGCCTTCTGGCGCACTCGGACCGCGGCAGCCAGTACGCCGGCGAGCACTACCAGCGGCTCCTCAGACGACACGGCGTCGTCTGCAGCATGAGCCGGAAGGGGAACTGCTGGGACGTCGCGCCGATGGAATCGTTCTTCGCCCGCTTGAAGAAAGAGCTGGTCCACCGCGAGGATTACGAAACGATCGAGGCGGCGAAGGCGAGCGTGATCGAGTACATCGAAGCATTCTACAACCGAGTGCGGCGGCGCTCGGCGCCGGGGTACGTGGACCCCGCGCAATACGAATCCGCCGCCGACTCTTAATCCACCGTCTATTATTCTTGGGGAATTCCATTGCGGGAGTTCGACACCGCATTTCGTCCTTCTCGGGGATACATGGCGTTGTAGCCGGCCTCTCTGAGGCCGGTTCGGTCGGCGACGGCGGACGGCTCAGTCGACCGCTTCGTCTTCTTCCAGCGCGTCGGACGTTTCGGCGTAGTCGTCGGCGTCGGGCGAGCGGTGCGCGGGGGCTTCCGTCGGCGGTGGGGGCGGGGTCGTCGACGCTTCGAAGACCAGGCGCGGGGCGCCGCCCGGGGCGCCCTGGATGCGGACGATCGTTCGGCCTTCCAAGAGGTCGCCCAGCGTGCGGCCGCAGACGTCGGCCCGCCAGCCGCGCGCCAGCTTCGGGGCGTCGCCCGATCGGCCGTCGCGCTCCCAGTCCAAGAGCGCCTTCAGGTCGTCGTTGGCGCCCAAAAGTTGCGTGGCGACGTCGCGCTCCTCGGCCAGCCGCAGCATGGCGGCCGACAGCAGTTTCAGCACCATCTGTTCGTCGGGCGTTTCGCGGCGGTGCGAGTTGCGCGGGCACTGGTCTTCGGGCACGTCCAGGCCGCGGCGAACGGCATTGAGCAGCTCACGGCCCCACGGCGCGTTGTTGGGAATCGACAGGCCGCGCATCGAGGCCAAATCGCCGGGGGTGCGCGGCTTCCGCTTGGCCAGTTCGGTCAAGAGGTCGTCGCGCAGAATCCACTTCGGCGGCTTGTCGAGCTGGCGGGCGCGCTCCAGGCGCCACAGGGCGACTTCGCGCAGCACGGCCAAGTCGCGGGGCGATAGTCCGCCGCTGCCGCCGGGCCGCTGCCAGCGGTCGCTGGTTTCCCGTTCGCGCACCTGCGCCGCCGCCCGGTCGATCTCCTCGCGCAGCCAGTCGGTGCGGCCGCGGTCGTCGAGCCGGCGCTGCAGGCGGTCGCGGATGGTTAAGAGGTAGCGAACGTCGTCGAGGGCGTAGTCGAGCTGGCGGGCCGACAACGGCCGTTGCCGCCAGTCGGTGCGGGTCTCGCTGCTGCTGAGGTGCACGTGGACGATCTTCTGCGCCAGGTTGCTCAGCGAAAGCGGGTAGCCCAACCCGACGAGACCGGCGGCGATCTGCACGTCGAAGACGTTGCGGGGCAGGTCGCGGGCTTGGTGCAGGCAGAAGGTCATTTCCTCTTTGCCGGCGTGGACGACGACCTCGCAGTCGGGCCGCAGGATGGCGTTCCAGAACGGGCGGACGTCGTCGAGGGCGATCGGGTCGAAGACGGCCAGTTCTTCGTCGGTGGCGACCTGCACCAGGCAGAGGTGGGGGGTGAAGGTGTATTCGGGGACGAACTCGGTGTCGAAGGCGACGCGCGGAGCCTGGGCCAGCCGCTGGCAAAGGCGGTGGAACGAGTCGGCGTCGTCGATCACCGTGGTTTCGTCGGTCATGCGGGGATTCTACCAGGAGGGGTGGGGGACGGCGCGGGTGGACGGGGGTCGGCGGTCGCCGATCGACGAAGCCGAAGTAGGGCTGCGCCGGTCGAAGGAACTGCGCGGGCCGGCCGATGGAGGGCGGCGGGGGCGGGCGGGCTGTTTGAAGCAAGGCGCCGGCGTTGCTAGCATGGCGTCGGTTGCATGTTGGCAACCCTACCGGAAAACGAGGCCGGAGCGCCGCCGCCGAGTCGCCGCCGTCGGGAAAAAGGCTGTCCGCTTCGTGTTGGGAAAACGCATTCACTAGCGGCGAGGAAACGCGAAAGCAAGGTAAAAACCGAGCGAAACGCGACCCATCTCCTCAATCGAACATCACGGAAGGCGGC
>JBOFFD010000503.1:0-5495 GCA_051648425.1 Planctomycetia bacterium | reverse complement strand
ATCGGCGACGACGTGGTGATCCGCAACCCCGATTCGGTGAAGCCGATCGAGACGGCGCAGTACGTGGTGCGCGACGGCGTGATCTGCATCATCAAGGGCGCGGCCATCAAATCGGGCTCGCGCATCGGGGTGTAAGACCGCCGGCGTCGATGCGTCCCGCCTCAGCGTCGGGCCGGTTGGCTCCTATGTAGGGTGGACCTCTGGTCCGCCCGTGTAAGACGCGGGGGTGGACGTTCTCCGCTCTAAACCCATTCTTCGTGCAGCGACGCTTGGCCGTCGCGCCGTTGGTGGGAATCGTCGACCCACCGTTGAAAGCGCAGCCGGCCGACGAACGCCGTTCGCGCGAACGCGATCATCTCGCTCAGCGCCGCGGCGTCGAGGCGGCTCGACGACGGCAGGCGGCAGATGGTCGACCCGCCGCCGGCCGCCGCGTGCAAGCGGCCGGCCGCCGCGATCCACCGGCGAGGGTCAACCTCCCCCAACGACGGCGTCACGCCGATCGTCGTCGCGCCGGGCGTCCGTTCCCGCGTCGCCGCCACGGCGAACGGCTCGAACGCCGTCATCCCGGCCAAGTCGGGCAGGCCGTCGACCACGGTCGACAATCCACGCCCCCGCGCCGCCCGCCGCAGCCGATGGTCCATCCGCGCGACGATTCTTTCCGCCAGCACCAGGGCGGCGTCGTCGGTCGCCAGCGGTCGGCCGACGATTTCCGCAACCACGCGGTCGAGGCCAATCGGTACGCCCACCACCCGCGCCCGCCGCGACGGTTCTCGACCCGACGACCCGCCCTCCTCGGCGTCGACCGCTTCTTGAAACGACTTCCATGGCTCGGCGCCCCGCACCATCGCTTCGCACAGCGCGCCGACCTCGTCGAGCAGTTTCGTTTCCGAAGCGTCGACCCCAAGCCGACGCCAGACCGACGGCAGGTGGAGACCGACGTACTGCTGCACGTCAACGGGCCCTTCCCCGGGGGGCGACCAGGTCAAGCCGTCGACGAGAGGCGGGTCGGCCCCTTCAAAAACGAAACGCACCGGGCCTCCGACGACCGCCGGCGTCGCCGTCAGCAGCCGCTGCAAACCGTCGGCGGCGGCCGTCCCGGGGGCGTCGGCCGGGTCGAACCCCGCCGAGCCGCCGGCGACGACCACGTCCAACAACACCCGGCCGACCAGGGCGTCGTCCCGTTCGACGCGCTCGACGAGCGCCAGCGCGAACCCAGCCGCGGCGGCGTGCTGCCAGTCGAGAGGCGCCACCGGGAACAACGGGCCGACGCTGAGGCCGGCGGCGACGCGAGCCGGAACGTGTAGGTGGAGCGTGGCCGACACGGTCGGACCGGGCGCGCGCGACGCTCGCCGCAACAGCCGATGGGCGGCGTCGGCGGCCGCCAGCGCTTCTTCGTGGGTGCGGGCGGTCGCCGCCGCGACCGCATCGAGCGCGTCGATCGCTACGACGCCCCACGTCCAAGGCCGACGGCGCAGCAGTTCCGCTTCCAGCCGCTCGAAAAGTTCGCCTGGCGACCCGGAAGACGCCCCCGCCGCCGCGGCGTCGACGACCGTCGCCGCTCGCGACTGCGGCGCGCCGGCCCCGAAGAAATGAAGTAGTCCGTCGTCGACGAGGCGGGCGACGTCATTAGGAAGAATTACTTGGCGGGTGTAGCGGCCGAGCAGCAGCCGGCCGAGGTGGTCGGCGGCGAACGCGGAGGTTCGCGGGTCGGCTAAGACGCGGGCGACCTCGTCATTGGACGGCGCGCCGTCCGAAGTGCGACCGTCCATCGCGTTGAAGAGTCCGTCGGCGGGCGGGTCGAACGCCTCCACGAATCAGGGGGCCGAGCTGCGGGGAAGAACGCCGTTGCGCGAAGGCGGCGGCGGGGCGGGCGGTTCCAATTCTTGAAACTCGCGGTAGTCGGAAGCGTACCGGATGTAGGCGACGTGGTCGAGTTCACGCAGTTCGTCCATCACCATTTCACTGATGCAAGACGACATCACTTCCGCACCGGAACACTCGACGATCCGCGCCTCGACGCGCATCAGCAATTGGTCGATTTTTTCATCGGTGACGGGGCGTTTGTACAGGGCTCGCTTCAAGGCGCCCAGCAGTTTGTCGCGGTCGAACGGTACGCGGGAAAGGTCGCGTTTGACGACGGTCTGCACCAGTTCCAGGACGGCTTCTTCCGTGCTGAAGCGCGTGGAACATTGGGGGCAGTGCCGCCGCCGGCGGATGCCGCGGCCGTCGCGGGTGGCGCGCGACGATACCACTTTGGTATCCGGGTGCTGACAGAAAGGACATTTCATGGACTGTACCGCTCGACCGTCCGTTCCCCTTTCGCCGTCGCCGCTCGGCCTGCCGGCCGGCGAAAGACGCCGCGAAATGAGGGAATGCCGTAGTCACCATCCGCCGGAACCCGATCGGAACGGAGCCTAGTATAACCGGGAATCCTCCGCTTGTCACTCGATTCGCCGCAACTTCCCAGACCTCGGCCGATTCGCTGTTTCCTGCGAAAGACCACGGCGGCAGGGCGGTTTGCGGAGTCCGGGAGGTTTGGACGGAACAGGGCCTGTGCGTGGGAAGGAATCGTTCGGTTTACCGATCGGCGAACCGCGTCGTCATGGGCCGGCGGCGTCGAACGATTGAGCATTCGTGATCGGTCGTCGTTCTTAATCGTTGCGGAAACCGGAACGCGGTTCTTACTCAACGAGGTTTCGTCGATTTCGCACCATTCGAGTCGCGGTGCCGGGAAGTGTACTGAGTCATTTCGCCGGCGCGGCCGCCGGCGGTCCGAAGACTTCGATTTGTTTCGCGCTGAAGGCCCGGATGCTGGCGACGCCACGGTTGTCGTAAATCTTACCGGTCGCGCGCACCGTCTTTCCCTCGAACTTCTCGACGATCGACTTGAGATCCGTTAAGTCGAGGGTTTCCGCTCCGCGCTTCGTCAGCACGGTGGTGAAACGCCGGTCGGCGGCATTCAGATAGAACAATTCACCGTCGCGCGAGCCGCCCACTTTTTCCACCACGAACTCCACGGTCTTCTTCGAGTCGACGTGCCCCAGCGCGTCGGCCGGCATGACTACGTCGTCGGCGGGCGGCGGTTCGCCGGGCGGCGGTTCGTCGACCGAGGCTTCGCCGCCGCCGACCACGACCAGTTCGCGGGCGACCTCGACGCGGATGTTCGGCAGCTCATTGAACAGGTAGACTGTTCCGGTGACGTGCACCAACTTGCCGCCGAACTTCCGCTTCAAGGCCGCCAAGTCGCGGCAAGCGAACTGCCGCGCGCCCACCGTCTTCCCCATCACCAAAGTCAGCGGGTTCGTGTCGCGGTCGACCCCGGCATTCAGGAAGTACAACGTCGCGGCTTCGCCCATCCGCGCCACCGTCATCGCCACCGTCACCTTTTCACCGACATGATCCTTGGCGTCTTCCGGCGCGATGACCGCGGACTTCGACGCTTTGGCGTCGACGGCCTTCTCGTCCGCCCCCCGCGCCAAGCCGAGCGACGCGACGACGACGAACGCGGTCGCCGCGGTGACAACGGACGCTGGAAAAGACGCGGGCCAAGCAGTGCGGCGCATGAATCGACGGCTCCAGGGAATGGTTCTGCGAACACGGAAAACCGATCTTACGGGTTTGTCGGACGGCAGGAAGGTCCGCGCGACGATTCCATCGACGCCGTCGCCTGGTCGAGGTTCTACAACAGCCTTCGGCGGGTGATCCGCGCGAACCGCTGAAACTCTTCATCCCGTTGGACGCCCCATGGTCGCCGCTCCGATTTTGTATCAACTGTTCGCCCGTTGGTGGCTGCGCGACGTCGGTCGCGCGCTTGGCCGGCCGGCGACCTTCGCCGACGTCCCCGACGCCGAACTCGACCGCCTCGTCGGTCAGGGCGTTTCCAAGGTGTACATCACCGGCGTTTGGAAGACCGGCCGGCTCGGCCGCGACGTGGCCCGGTCGCACGAAGGCCTGCGGCGCGACTTCGCCGCCGCGCTGCCCGACTTCACCGACGACGACGTCGTTGGTTCGTCGTTCGCCGTTGAAGAGTACGTCGTCCACCCCGACTTCGGCGGCGACGCCGCGCTGGCGGCTCTGCGCGAACGGTTGGCCGACCGCGGTCTTTCGCTCATCCTCGACTTCGTCCCCAACCACGTCGCCCTCGACCACCGCTGGCCGGTCGAGCATCCTGAATGGTTCGTCGCCGCCCACGACGACGACGCCGACGGTCGGATCGTCGCCACCGCCGTCGGCCCGCGCCGGCTCGCCTTCGGCCGCGACCCCAACTTCCCCCCCTGGACCGACACCCTGCAACTCAACTACCGCCACCCCGGCCTCCGCCAAGCGATGGTCGAACAGCTTCACCGCATCGCCGGCCGCTGCGACGGCGTCCGCTGCGACATGGCCATGCTCCTTCTCCCCGAAGTCTTTCAGCGCACCTGGGGCGACCGCGCGCTTCCCGGCGACGGCGTCGCACCCGACGACGCCCCGTTTTGGCCCGTCGCCACCTCCACCATTAAGAGGGCGCATTCCGAGTTCACCTTCATGGCCGAGGCGTACTGGGACACGGAATACACCCTGCAACAGCAAGGGTTCGACTACTGCTACGACAAACGGCTGTACGACCGGCTGCATGACCGCGACCCGGGCGCCGTCCGCGGCCATCTTTCCGGGGCGTTCGACTATCAGACCGGCCTCGCCCGCTTCCTGGAAAACCACGACGAACCGCGCGCCGCCGCCGTCTTTCCGCTCGACGTACATCGAGCGGCCGCCGTCGCGACGTATCTCACCCCCGGTCTGAAGTTCTTCTTCGAGGGTCAGACGGCGGGCCGAAAGGTAAGAACACCGATTCAGTTGCGGCGCCAGCCCGAGGAGCCGTTCGACGCGGTCGTCAGCGCGTTCTACGACCGGCTGCGTTCGGTCTTACAGCACCCCGCGATGATCGACGGAACGTGGCGGCTGCTCGACTGCGTCCCCGCCTGGCCCGGCAACCCGACCGCCGACGCCTTCTTCGCCTGGACCTGGGAACGCAAAGAGGGCGAATCTTGGCACCGCCTCTTAGTCGCCGCGCGCTACGGCGGCGACTGGGGCCAGTGCTTCGTCCGCCTACCGCTCGCCGACCTCGCCGGCCGTAAGTTCATTCTGACCGATTGGCTGACCCACGCCCGCTACGAGCGCGACGGCACCGACCTCGCCGCCCGCGGCCTCTACCTCGACGTCCCCGGCTGGCACTGCCACGCCTTCGACATGCGCGAAGCGTGATCGAACCGTCGTTGAATTAGGATTCGTCCACAAATAAGCTACCGAAGTCGGCGGTTCACCGTGGTTTGATTTCGTAGTTCCACTCGCCGTGGAATGCGTTTCGCCTGATGTCGATTTCTGCCATCTCCGCGTCGGTGATTTTTCTTCCCTTCGGGTAGTCTTTCTCATCCAGGCGGCAGTGGACTTCCAAACCCTCCGCCGTGCGGGTCGAGCCTACAAGACTGACGATCACTTGGTGGCTTTCCAAGGGAACG
>JBOFFD010000502.1:0-4366 GCA_051648425.1 Planctomycetia bacterium | reverse complement strand
ATCGACGCGACGATGGCGGCGGGGGTCGTGGAACTGGCGGCGGCCGGCGACGGCAAGGGGGACGACGTCCGGCAGATGGCCGCTCTGTTCGATCAATTACTCGTCGGCTGGGACGCCCGCCGCGACCTGCTGCCGCGGCTGGGGTCGCAGGTCGGGGCGATGTGGCTGGGGGGCGGATCGTTGACGCAGCCGCGTTGGCTGGCGACGGCGTCGGTCGACGACGATTCGCCGCGTCGCCAGGGGGTGCGGTCGCTGGCCGACTCTCTCGAAAACGCCTTGCAGCCGCTGCTGGTGTTGACGGCGTTCGACCACAACCAACGCAAGGGCGACGTGATGGCCGCCGGCCTGAAAACCATCGGCGCCGTGCGCTTCCACTACCTTTCCGGCGGGCGGTCGCAGCCGGCGTGGCTGCAACCGGGGTTCGCGGTGGCCGGTGGATGGTTCGTGGCGGCCTCCAACCCGACCGCCTTCGCCGCCTGGTGGACCCCCGCGAAGGAACCCCCCGGCGGTCGGTCGCCGATTCAGACGGTGCGCGCCGGTCAGCCGGCCGACTTCCTGCCGTTGGCGTTCGTCGACTTCAAACGGCTGGCGGCCGAGATCGAGCGCGACGACGCCGCTCTGACGGCGCTCTTAGAGGAAGGCGCCGACGCCGGCGAAAAGGAAAAACGCCGCAAAGTCTACGCGCTTGTGAAAGCGGTCGTCGGCGCGTTCGACCGCCTGGTGGTCGGCCGCCGCGGCGCCAACGGCGTCTCGCACTGGACGGCGTCGCTCTTCTTTCAAGAGTGACCGGCGACCGACTCCGTGGCCTTTGGAGACGCATCGGCGTCGGGTCAGCCGTCCGGCGTCTCGACCAAGGCGTGCAGACGGTCGGCCAAAACCGGCGGGTAGTAGGCGCCCCAGGCGTCGTCGATCAAGCCGACTTCCAGTAAGTCGCGCAGGTGCGTTCGATCCTTGTCGCGGTAGGCCGTCAGTTTGACGCCGACCAGCGCCCGCAGACCCAGCACGCGGAACTCGCCGGCCGGTTCCGAGTCGGCCACATCCGGGTTCGGCAGCGCTTCTCCCGGTTTGACCAGCTCCCCCGCGAAGACCAAATGGACCGCCTCGCGGACGCGGCCTTCCGGTCCGTCCAGAAAAACATCCAAGCCTGCGGTGTGACCGTAGACGAATCCCGCCGCCGTCAACGTTTCCTGAATCGCCGAGAGGTCGTCGCGACGGACGAGCAGATCGACGTGGCGCGTGTTGCGCACCGCCGCCGGATCGACCCGCGAAACCCACAGTGCGACCGCGTGGCCGCCGGCCACGGCGTACGGCAGGCCCGCTGTTTCCAAAGCGGCGGTCGCCCGCAGCAGCCGTCGACGAACCAGTTCCACGGCGAGCACCATCCGATCAAGGGAGAACGGACCTAAGACGTTCGACATCGAACTCACCCTGGAAATGGCTCGTTGAACATGTGTTTCCCCCGCGCCGGCCGACGATTCAGACGGAATTTAAGACGGCTCGTGCAGCAGGTCTTTCAGCGGCGCGCCTTCGCTGAGTTTGATCGGCCGGCCTTCCGGGGTCAAGTGTTCCGTGTTCGGGTCGATTCCCAGCGTCGTCAGCATGGTGGCGAACAGGTCGTCGACTTTCACCGGATCGACGGGATCCTTCACGCCTTCGGGGTCGGTCGCGCCGTGGACCTTGCCGCCCTTCACGCCGCCGCCGGCCAGCGCCACCGAAAAGCCGTTCGGCCAATGGTCGCGGCCGTCCAGGCCGTTGATCTTCGGCGTCCGGCCGAATTCGCCGGTGCAGACGACGAGCGTCGTCTCCAACAGCCCGCGATCCTTAAGATCGGTCAGCAGCGTTGCGAAGGCGCGGTCTAAGACGGCGGCGCGGGCGGTGTGAATCGAGAAATTCTTGGCGTGGGCGTCGAAGCCGCCAAGTTGCACCTCGACGGCGCGAACCCCCGCCTCCACCAGTCGGCGGGCCGCCAGGCAACCCCTGCCGAACGGCGAGTCGCCGTAGGCTTCGCGCACCGCCGGCGATTCCTTCGACACCTCGAACGCCGCGAGCTGCGTCGAGTCCATCAAGCGCACCGACCGGGCGATCTGCTCGCGGTGCATGGTCCGCTCGACGAGGGCGGGGTTGCGCTTCGCCAGCCGGCCTTCCAACAGGTCGAGGCCGTCGAGCCGCCGCCGGCGGCGCGCGTCGTCGATCGACGACGCGACGTCGGGGACGGGGTCGGCCGGGTCCGACAAGCGGAACGGGTTGTACTCGTCGCCCAGGTAGCCGCCGCGGGCGAGGCGGTCGTTGGTTTGAATCGAGACGTAGGGCGGGATGTCGAGCGGTTTGCCGACGGCGTCGACGCGCGGCAGCGACGCGGCGGTGATGGCGCCGAGCGTGGGATGGACGACCGACGGGTTCGGCCGGTAGCCGGTTTTCATTTGATAGGAGGCCCGCACGTGCTCGCCTTCCTTGCCGACCATCGAGCGGATGAGCGACACCGAATCCATCAGTTCCGCGAGCCGGCCGAAGCCCTCGGCCAGTTGAACGCCGGGCAGCGAGGTGGCGATGCCGCGGGTGGGACCGCCGATGGCGGAACCGGGGTGGGGGTCGAAGGTTTCCAGTTGGCTGGGGCCGCCGTCGAGCCACAACAGAATGAGCGACTTCGGTCGGCGCCCCGGCGCGGCGGTCGAACCGGCGACGGCCTCGGCCGCGGCCAACGCCTGCGCCGCCCGCCAACCGACGCACGCCATCGAGGCGGCCGCCGCCGCTTTCAGAAAGTGTCGTCGGCCGCCGTCCAGGGGACCGAGGTTCCTTAGTGGTTCCATGAGAACTCCGTCGAGTTGATGAGCGCCCAGAACATGTCTTCCATCACCGAATCGCGCGCCTCGACGCCGTCGGCCGCGGCCGACAGCTCGGCGAAATGCCGTGTTTCCTCCGGCGTCGGCCGGCGGGTGAGCACCACTAGAAACGCCGTTTCCACGCGGACGGCGTCGTTGGGCGCCAGCCGTCCGACGCGCCACGCCGCATTGAGGAAGTCGGCCTCGATCCGTTCGCCCGCGACCTGCCCGTTCATGAGCAGCAGGCGTTGCGGCAGGGTGCCGGCGCGCGGCGACAGTTCTTCTTCGTCGGCGTCGCCGTAGCGGTCGATGAAGTCGTTGCGCTGACCGAATTGCCGCAACCGAACGATAAGATTGTTTTCGTTGGCCAACGGCCGGAGCGACGACGTTTGAATCACGGCGCCCGCCACCTGTTCCGGCCGCAGCCGAGCGACGGGGTAGGCGGCGTAGACGTTTTCGGCGTCGAGCGAATGGTCGCCGTCGACGCCCGACTGCCGACCGAACGCCTGCGTCGCGGCGATGACTTTCACCATGCGGTGCAGGTCGTGGTTGTGGCGGCGGAAGTCGTCGGCCAAGGCGGCCAACACGCCCGGCGCCCGTTCCGATTTTTCCAAGTCGTCGACCGGATCGAACATCCCCACGCCCATCATGATCGCCCACACCCGGCTGGCCACCGCCTTCGAGAAGTATTCGTTGCGGGGGTCGGTCACCCAGGCGGCCAGTCGTTCGCGGCGCCGGCCTTCGGTCGGCAGCGCTTCCGGCAGAAACGGCACGGCGGGGGCGACGACCAGCTTTTCCGTCTGGCCCGGCACGTCGATTTCCAGTTCGCCGCCGATGTCGCGCACGCCTTGGAAGCTGAGTTTCGCTTCGCTGAAGAAGGCGGCCAAGCCGCGGAAATCGGACTGCTTCCACTGGGCGAACGGGTGATCGTGGCACTCGGCGCAGTCGATCCGCAGGCCGAGCAGGCCGCGGGCGGTTCGGCCGGCGAGTTTGATCGGGTCGCGGTTCTGCCCCGTCACGTAGTTCACCGCCGGCGTGTCGGTCCACAAGCCTTCGGAGGCGACCAGTTCCCGCACGACTTCGTCGTAGGGCCGGTGGGCGGCGATCTGGTCGGACAACCACAAGACGAACCGTCGTCGGCGGTAGGTGAAGAACGGTTCGGCCTCGATCGCCGACACCAGCGACCGCGCCAACCGCTCGGCGAAGTAGTCGCTGAAGCGGCGGTCGGCGGTCAGACGGTCGACCGACAACGGCAGGCGGTCGACCGGGTCCATCTTCTCGAAGTCGCGGATTTCCTGAAGCGACGGAATGGTGCCGTGCAGCGTCAAAGACAACCGCCGCATCAATCGCAGGTCGTCTACCGGCGGCGCGGTTTCGACACCGGCCGCCGCGACGGCCTCGGCCAGCAGGCGGTCGACGGCGCCGGCGGCCGACGCCACGTCGTCCGGGTACGGTCGCGGCTCGCCGCTGAGCTTTTCGACGGCCGGCGTGGGCGTGGGGGCCGACCGGCCTGTCGCACCGACGAAGACCAACACGGCCGTCGCACC
>JBOFFD010000501.1:0-2222 GCA_051648425.1 Planctomycetia bacterium | reverse complement strand
GGGGTCAGTAGTACAGCGACATGACGGCGTGCGCCACGCCCAACACCAACAGCAGCGCCGACAACGGAATGTGCAACAGCAGCCATCCGTGCAGCCAGTGGTAGATGCGCTCTTGGTCGGCCAGCAGGCGGCGCTCCCGGCACAACGCTTCGATCTGCTCGACGTCGTCCTTCACGTGCGCCAGCCCCGGCAGCGACTTCACGATGACGAACATCGCATCGCCGCGCAGGGGGTCCAGAAGCGTGTGCTTGCGGCGGGGGCGCTCGCTGAGGAACGGCCGAACGTGCTGTTCGAAGAACTGCTCGAACTGCATGCGGTTGATGTCCATCGGCTGGGTGGTGAAGCCGACGGTCATGGTCATATCGGGCGACGCCGCCGGCGTGACGGCGAGGCAGACCTTCTGAAAGAGAGCCTCGGCCCGCGACCGCAGGCCGCCGCAGATGGTCGGAATCTGCTCGTACGGCGCCTCGCACGGAATGCGCGAGGTCAGCATGCGCGGCAGCATCTGCTGCAAGAGCAGGCCGTAGATGCCGGTGACGATGACGGCGGCGTAGACGGCCCACAGGGCGATTTCAAGCGGGCCGCCCCAGCGGAAGCGGGCGTGGCACAGCAGGAAGACGGCGCTGAGGAGGCCGAGCCAGATGTGGGCCTTCATCCAGAAGCGGCGGGGGCCGAGCCACCACCAGCCGGGGGCCTTGCGGAAGGCCGAGAGGAGGCCGACGAGGATCATGAGGCTGGAGCCGACGATGCCGTAAATCAGGCCGACGACGGCGCCGCCGGTGAGACCGCCGGGGGTGGCGCGGTCGATCAGGAAATAGACGACGGACGCCGCGACCGCGATAGCGCTGGTCAAGACGATCCAACCGCGGTGTGAGCCGTCGATGAGCAAGGTTGCTGCTTCCCGCTGGCCGTCGGAAGGCGTCGCCCGTGGAGCGTCGGACGTCGACGCCGCCGACGGCGGTCCTCCGCGTGGTTCGCCATCAGGATAAGGGGAACCGGCGGCCGATTCCAGCGGTGCGACGGAAAAACCACTTCGGGGCCGTGATATCGTCCTCGGCGGGGTTCTCCGCCGGCCGAGCCGTTCCCACGGCATCACTTTCCCCTCACTTGCTCGGGTAGGGCACGCCCAATGCGGCGGCGATCAAGTCGAAACCGGCTTCGTCTCGGTAGGAAGACAAGTCCAGCCCACGAGTGCAAACCTTCGGCCACACGCTCGCCGCCTGTGGTGTTGCCGGACGAAGCCGACCGGCAGCGTGTAGGACTCCGGCGTCTGCGCCCCGTCTCGGGCGTCCCGGCCCCGTGCTCGGTGCATGTAGTTCCCGACGTTCAGGAAGACGACCACCACGAAGTCGAACGCATCTAGAGACGCCTCGCGAACCGGAAAAGCCCGATCGCAGTCGGTCGCCATTCGGCTTTTGACCTGCACCCTGACCTGCGGGCCGACATGACGCGGGTCCGGGTGGACGCAAACCAAATCGTAACCTTCGTTGCCGGGCGGGGCCTTGTAAGTCAAAATGTTCCGACGCAACAAGTGGCCCATCGCAAGGTACTCGGCGCTGAGAGAAATGACCGGGAACCGCGCGAACCGTGGTTTCTCAACCGATGCACCCATCCGAGCGTACCTCTACAGCAAAATTCACTTTTTGACCCAACGCCGCGACGGCTTGTTCTCGGGAGACCGTCGGAAAATGGTCGAGAAAAACGTCGAGCGAGTCGCCGGCGGCCAAGTAGTCGAGCAGCGTGCGGACCGGCACGCGGGTGCCGACGAAGACGGGGACGCCGCCCATGATTTCAGGGTCGGCGTGGACGACGGAAGTCGTAAGCGGCATGGTCGGGCCTCCATCAACGGCTCAACGCGACGATGGTCGTCGTCATCAAGCTCCATGAGGTCAGCCTATCGGCCGGCCTGGAAAATCCCAAGTCTCGTCCAAGACGTTCGGTCGGATTTAGCCGGTCTCAGGCAACGAACAGGTCCATGAACTCCGGCGCCGGGGTTTCGTCGAGGCGGGCGGCGTTGGTGAAGAGGGTCATGATTTCGGCTCGACGCCGCAGCGAGAGTCGGGTGGCTAGGTTTTCCTCGGCCTTGGCGACCAGCAGCGGCACGCCCTCGGTCCGACGCCGGCGGTGGCCGATCGGGTATTCGACCTCCACCCGGTCCGACGCCGTGCCATCGGTGAAATGCAGCGTCAGCGCGTTGGCGATCGACCGCTTGTTCGGGTCGA
>JBOFFD010000500.1:0-2119 GCA_051648425.1 Planctomycetia bacterium | reverse complement strand
GAAGAGTTCGCCGGCTGGTACGCCGAGGCCGCCCGCCGCGCGGCCGTCGCCGGCGGCCTGCCGTCGCCCGAACTGCTCGATTCGTTCGCCGAGGTCGTCGACGCCTTCGTCGCGGTCGACTACGGCCGACCCCGTCCCGAAGGCGACGCCGTATCGGTCGACGCCACCCTCGCCTTCCGCGTCGCGGCGCCGTCCGCCTTGCTGAAGAACGGGCTGGTCGTCGACTTCCTGCCCCCCGCCGACCCGTCCCTTTCCGTTCGGCCGCCGCGCGTTCAACTGGCGCGACGACCTGGTCCCGACGACCCGGACGGACGCTCCGTTTGGACCGCCGCCGTGACGATGACCCGCGCCGCCAAGCCTTCCACCGCCGCGCCCGCCGGGGGCGCCGTCGCCCAAGCCGCGGCGGCGGCCGCCAGCGCCGGCGTCTCCGTTCCCCCCGTCGCGGGCGCCCCCGCCGCGCCGGTCTACCGGCTCGACCGCGGCCTGCTGCTTCGTTGGACCATCGCCGGCCGCTCGCTTCACCACCGCGTGACGTTTCCCGATCCTTCGCCGTTCGATCTCGAACCGATCAGCGTGGTCGTCAGCGCCGACCCCAAGGCCGGCGCCAACCCGGCGGCCGGCGTCGTCCTCCGGCCGCTGCCGACGCCCACCGAGCTGTTCGTCTTTCTTCGCAACCGCACCGACAAGCCGCGAGCCGTAACGGTCGCCGTCACGCCCGCCCTCGTCGCCGCGCCGCCCGTCGTCGCCCCACCGGCCGTCGCGCCACCGGCCGTCGCCGCGCCTGGCATCGACTTATCGCCGGTGAAAGTAACGCTGCCGCCCAACGCCTTGACGCCGATCTCGTTCGGCAAGGACGCGCCGACCGGCGACCTGCCCGCCCTCACCGGCCCAGTAACCATCGAAGTGCGCGGCGCCGACCCGACCGACCTCGGCCTGCTGCTGGCCACCCGCTCGATTCAGCCCGGCATCGCCGATCCGACGACCTACGTGGACGCCCTCGGCGCCAGCTTCATCCCTTCCGCCGGAGTCACGCCGCCCGCCGGTTCCACTGTTCCGGCGGCGGCGACGAACCGCTGGTCGCTCACCCTTCGCAGCAAACTGCCGCCGACCGACCCGCCGTGCGTCGCATCCCTCGTCTTTCCGCGCGACCGCATCCCCAGTTTGGCGGCCGTCCCATCGGGAACCTTGCGGGCTACGCTGCCGCCGGGCGTCGCCACGACCTTATTCGCCGCCGGCCTGAACCTGCTGCCTGTGGCCGACCGCGACGGCTTCGTCCACGTCGCCGTCGACACGGTCGAACGAGCGTTGATCTTCCGCACCACCTTCGCCCCGTCGGGCGACCCGACCACGCCCGACTTGGTCGACGCCCCCGCCGTCCGCCTGCAGGCGCCGAAGTACGCCGTCCCGAACGCACCGCTGACCATCGGTTGCGCCGTCGACGGCGCCCCGCCCTCGGCGACGCTGGCCGTTGAACTCGGCCGGGTGCAGAACGGCCGTTTCATCGCGGAGCGTTCGCTCGACTTCCCCACCGGCCGCAGCCACCGGCTTGGATTCTCGGCCCGCGGACCGAACGGCGGCCTGCTCTTCCAGGCGGCGATCCGTGACTGGACCCCCACCCTCGACCCCGGCGGCCTCTTGGGCGAACGCCGTCTCCGCGCCCGCCTGACGAACGGCGCCACGGTGCTGGCCAGCGACGAAACCACCGTGGTTTTCGACGACCTCGCCCCGGAAAAACCGGCCTTCATCGATCCGCCGGCCGTGGTCGGGCGAGGGACGGTCGCGGTCTTCTCGGCCGCCGCTTTCGACCGCGGCTCGCCCCTGTCGGCCGCCCTTTTCTTCGTCGGCAAACCGGTGCAGAACAAGATTCCCGACGGTACGCCGACGGTCCCCGGCAAGCCGACGGGCGACGGCAAGTCGGTCTGGACCGCCTCCGTGCCGATCCCCGCGACGGCGTCGGGACCAACCGACGTGACAGTGCAGTTCACCAACGCCGCCGGCCTGACGGCGTTCGCCGGCGCCGTCGTGCAAGTGACGAACGATCCGCCGCCGAAGGTGGGTCGAATCCGCGGCATGGTGCGGGAAGGGGCGTTGCCGCAGGCGGGCGTCGAAGTGGTGTTGG
>JBOFFD010000499.1:0-2870 GCA_051648425.1 Planctomycetia bacterium | reverse complement strand
GAGGCGTACGTCTCGCCCTCGGAGCTGCCCTATTCGGCGAAGGCGGGCGTGGCCGTCGGCACCGGCCTGCTGCTGGTCGGTTACTTGGCGCTGGGTCGATTCGTCGACCTGGACGACGACGATGAAGCCGGCGGCGACCCGAAAAACGACGCCGCGCCGGTGGACGAGCGCGACGGAGGCCCCTCGTGAACCTGGACGAAGCCGCCGTCGTCATTCGCCCCCGCTCCCGGTTGGAGGTCCTCGACCTGTCGCTGCTCGTCGTGCGGCGGTACTGGATCGGCCTGATTTTGGCGGCGGCGGTGGGCGTCGCGCCAGTGTTGGCGCTCAATCTTTCCTTGTTCTCCTCGTTGCCCGAAGACTCGCCGGCCGTTGCCTTCTATCCGTTGCTGGTGGCCGCCGAGGTTCCCTGGGCCACCGCCTTCATCACGCTGTATCTGGGCCAGGCGATGTTCCAAGAGACGGTGTCGGTGCGGCTCGTCTTCTCTTCGTTCCTGCGCTGCCTGCCGTCGATGTTGCTCTTCCAGGGGCTTTTCCGCGGCGTGCTGCTGGGAATGGTCGTTACGTCGCCCCTCGTCCCGATCATCTTTCGCTACGGTGACGAGGTCGTCCTGTTGGAGCAGTCGAAGTTCAACCGAACCGGGCCGCGGCTGCGTTCCTTCCACAACAACAACGGTGGGCGGGTGGTGTCCGACGCCCTTGCCGATTTCTTCTTCGGCGCGATCCTTTGGTTGTGTCTCAACGCCGTGCTGAAGAGCGCGGCCGACTTGTGGACGACCGCCGGCCCGTTGGAATTGGCGTCGGCGACCGCCGAAGAGTGGACGCTGCTCTTGTCGCCGACGGTGGAATGGCACGCGCAGGTTTCGCTGTGGATCGTGTTGTCGTTCCTGGCCGTCGCCCGCTTCCTGGGCTACCTCGACGTACGCATTCGCGGCGAAGGGTGGGACGTGGATCTTCGACTGGCCGCCGAGGCCCGCCGCCTCGCCGGCGTCGACGACGACCGCCTTGAGCCGCGGCGTAAGATCCCGGCGTCGGCGCCCGGCCGGAAAGGGGCGCTAAGATGACCCGACGTCTTACGATCGCTTGCGTGGCCGCCGTCGGTCTTACACTTGTCGGCGGCGCGTCCGCCGCGGCGTGGCAGGTGAAAGAGGCGGCGCCGAACGACCCCGCCGGCGCTTCGCTGCGCCGGGAAGCCTTTCCTTGGTACGATGCGGCGAAAAACGCCTATCGGCCGTTGCCCCCCGAAGAGGCGAAGTCGAACGAACCGTGCTGCGACTGGATGCCGGCCGACTTCGCTTCCACTATCGGCCGGTTTCTCGTCTATGTGCTGATCGGGGTGGTGCTGGCTTTTCTCATCGTCACGCTGCTGCGGTCGTTCGACTTCATGAAGGGCCGGTCTACGAAGTCGATGGATCCGCCGTCGCCGGTGGAGGCGCCGCGCGTCGAAGCCCTGCCGATGCGCGCCCGGCCGGTGGACGACCTGTTGACGGAAGCCGAACGACTGTACGCCGCCGGCGACCTCGCCGAAGCGGTGGTTTACCTGTACGCGCACCAACTGATGTCGCTCGACAAGGCGGGGGCGGTGCGACTGAAACCGGGTAAGACGAACCGCGACTATCTTAGAGAGACGCAGCGGTCGGCGGCCGCCGTCGCGCCGATTCTTAAGACCACGATACGGCTGTTCGAGGACTCGTTCTTCGGCGGCCTGCCGGTGGAACGAACGGCGTTCGAGGGCGTGTGGTCGCGGCGGCAGTCGTTCGCCGCCGCCGTCGCCCGCGCCGTCGCGGAGACGGCGCCATGACCCCGCCGTCCGCCGTCCACCTTGGAATCGCGGTCTTCCTTTCGCTGAGCCTCGCCGGGTGCCGTCGACCCGAACTCGACGTCGACTACGGCGTCTTAAGCGGACCGTCCATCAACGGGGTGCGCGTCTTTGCCGAGGTGTTGAAGTCCGCCGGTCACAAGGTTCGCCGGGCGCGAACGCTGACGCCGACGCTGTTGGATACCGAAGAGATCGGCACGCTCGTCTTCGTGCTGCGCCAACCGGGGCCGATCGACGCTGACGTCGTCGCCAAACTGACGGAATGGCTCGAAAACGACTTCGACCGCAACGTGGTGATCGTACCGTACGACTACCTGGCGGAAGTCGGTTACTGGACCGCGATCTTAGACGCGCCGGGGGCGGTCGAATCGGCCGACGACCGCAAGCGGATCGAAGTCGAATTGGCGTCGGCGCGACTTAAATGGACGCTGGGTGGTAAAGACCAGCCGCTGGGCGACGACGACTGGTATGGGCTGGAGGACGCGGCGCCGCCGGTGCGACGGGCGGCGACCATCGACGACCCCATCAATTGGTTGGAAAGCATTGGGCGCCCGCCCGCGCTGGGAGCGGCCGACCTGTGGCTGCACCAACGGTTGCAGGTTCCCGAAGACGCCGACGTGCTGGCCGCCGCCGGCGACGATCCGCTGCTGTTCAACACGACGGTCAACTGGGGTACGGTGTGGGTCGCCGCCAACGGGTCGTTCCTCTTGAATGGCGCGCTGGTCAACGCCGAACATCGCAATCTGGCGACGGCGTTGGCCCGGGGCCTGGGCGACCCGCAAACGGTGGTGTTCTTGACCGACGCCCGGTTTCGCGACGAAGCGCCGTCGTCGTTCAGTTTGTGGCGGGTGGCGACGCTGCCGCCGCTGAATTGGGTGGCGGGACACCTCGTGCTGCTTTCGGTACTGTACTGCCTGTATCGGTGGCCGATCGTCGGTCGGCCGCGCGCCCCCGAAGACCGCGCGGAATACCGGTTTGGCCGGCACCTGCAGGCCGTGGGACGACTGTTGCAGGCCTCCGGCGATGAACAATTCGCCCGCGCCGCGATCGCCAA